>PEWM01000085.1:3917-8227 GCA_002779455.1 Deltaproteobacteria bacterium CG07_land_8_20_14_0_80_60_11 | reverse complement strand
CCTGCATCCGGGCATGGAGCGGCGGCTGCCGGAGATCCTGGACCTGCTGGTGGCGCACCTCTCGCCCCCGTCGGTGACCCTGCGCCACGACGCCGAGGTGAGGCTCCAGGAGGGGCTGCCCTTGGTGGTCGAAACGGTTTGGGGCGAGTTGCCGCCCCGGGTGGAAGTCCGGGAGGGACTTGTAAAGCTGTGGGTGGATATCCGGGGCGGCCAGAAAACCGGGCTCTTCCTGGACCAGCGGGAAAACCGGCTGGCCGCGGCCCCGCTCGCTCGGGGGGAAGTCCTGGACGCCTTCGCCTACCAGGGGGCGTTTGCCATGCACCTGGCCCCCGGGGCGAACCGGGTCACCCTGGTGGAGAGCTCGGGCCCGGCCCTGGCCGTGGCCCAGGACAACGCCAGACTCAACAGTTTTGACCATCTGGACCTGGTCAAGGCCAACGTCTTTGCCTTTCTGAAGGAGGCGGTGGCGGCGGGCCGGCGCTTCGACCTCATCTCGCTGGACCCGCCGGCCTTTGCCAAGAGCCGCCGGGACCGGGAGGCGGCGTATAAAGGTTATAAGGAGATTAACCGCCGGGCTTTTCAACTCTTGAACCCCGGGGGCGTTTTGGTCACCTGCTCCTGCTCGTATAACCTGAGCGAACCGGAGTTTCTGGCCATCGTGCGGGAAGCCGCGGTGGACGCCCACCGCCAGGCCCGCCTGATAGAGCGCCGGGGCGCGGCCAAGGACCACCCGGCCCTGCTGTCCCTCCCCGAGAGCCTGTATTTGAAGTGCTTGATTTTGGAAGTGGAGTAACGTAGGGCGGGCACTGCCCGCCATATCGGTGCGCCGTGCACACCCATACACAGGCTGGAAAGCCTGTGCCACCAGTACCCTATTGACATGACATGCTTTTATGCATATTAATGCATATAGAGCTACATATGATGAGGGCGAAGCCATGCGAACAACTCTGAACATCGAAGAAGAATTACTGGCCAAGGCGGCAGAGTTGACCGGCATTAAGGAGAAGACCTCCCTGGTCAGGCTCGGTCTGGAAGCCTTGATAGCCAGAGAAAGCGCCAAGAGACTCGCCGCCTTGGCGGGAACCGAAAAGCAATTGAATGTGATCCCCCGCCGAAGAATGGCAGGGTCATAACGTGGTCCTGGTTGACACTTCCGTTTGGGTCGCGCATCTGCGGCATGGAAATATTGGACTGGAGGCCCTTCTGCATGGCGGCCGGGTGGTGTGCCATCCCTGCATCGTTGGTGAACTGGCGTGTGGTAATCTCCGGAACCGGTCGGAGATTATCTCTCTTCTGCAGAAGCTTCCCGGAGCAATCCAGGCGGGGCATGAAGAAGTGATGCAGTTTATCGACAATAATGGCCTTATGGGAAAAGGTCTGGGGTACATTGATATACATTTAATTGCTTCGGCCAGATTAACCGGAGTTCCTCTCTGGACCCTGGATAAGAGGCTTAATGAGGCTGCGAAAAAACTGGGGTTAGCCCCCTGATCTTTTCTGTCTGGCATTATTTTCACTGCCGTACCCCCTCCCCTGCCCTTTCCAACCCATTGCATTGACTGGACCGGCCTATTCACATAGAATTAGGCATGCCCTTAAAAAATCCTGCCTGGAGTCTGCTTCCGGCCCTGCTGCTGTGCGGCTGGCTGGCGGGAGCAGCCCCGGCGGCCGGCGAAGTTTCCCGGCGGCCCGATTCCCCTACCCTGCCGGCTCATCCCCGCATCCTGGAGGCCGTTCAGGCCCCCCGAACCGCCCGAATTCTGCGCCAGGTGGCCCTGACTTACGCGCCCCAGATGTCGGAGCGGGACCGGGAGATCGATTTTCTCCAGAAAGTGACCCTGGCCAAGCGCCTGATAGGGGTGGGGCGCCTGGTGGGCCTGCGCCATGAAACCCTGAATCTGCTCGCCCCGGGGCAGGAAGTCTCCTGGGAAGACTTGCGCCGCCGCCGCTGGTCCGGAGGCGAGCCGGTGGGGGTGACCCTGGAGGTCCCCGTGTGGGTCCCGGCCCGGGCCCAGCGCCTCAAGACCTACAGCGGCTTCGAGCCAAAGTGGCAGACCGTGGCCCTGGCCACGCCCCGGCCTTCGGGCTGCGTCTGGTTCGTGCGCACCCTGGCCGAGATCAACGACAAGACCCGCTACCGCCCGGAGACGATCCAGGTGGAGGTCAACAGCAAGTTCGCGCCCCTGGCGGCGCTGCTCCTGGAATACATCTTCCGGGAAGGGTGGTACGATCCCTCTAAGCGGCTGCCGCTCTTGGCGGTGCGGGCGGGGGAAGACACCTACGCGGTGAGCGCCGCCTCCGGCCCCGTATCGGCGGAGTGTCTGAGCTTTCCCGATAGCGACGGGGCCTCTATGGCGGCCAGCGTGGCCCAATGCTCCTATGCCAGCCTGGCGGAGATCTACCACGGCCGCCACGCCCCGGCCTCCAACCACCGCCTGGGCCTAGCCATGGACATCAATGACTTCAACTATGCCGGGGTGGTGGACGGGATCCCCAACCCCGTCAGCCGGTCGCTCCGCCAGTACAACCGGGACGCCATGCACAAAATCGACGCCCGGAACCTGCCGATGTGGGTTTACCGGGCCGCCAGCTGGGTCGGCCTTCGCATCCCCCAGTCCTGGGCCTACTACGGCTATAACGTCGACTGGCCGCATGTGGATGTGGGGACGAAATGATGGGTTTTGGGTTGCCAGTGGTCAGTGGCCAGTTTTGGTAGCCGCAGGCTTTAGCCTGCGCCACCAGGTTTTTTATGTGGCGGGGAATGCCCGACATTAATGAAACACATTTAATTTTGGCGGGCATTGCCCGCCCTACACATACTGCACAGGCTGGAAAGCCTGTGCCACCATTCCTATCTCGTTCCCAAACTCCTGCTTGGGAACGCAGTTGGTGCCAAGCTCTGCTTGGCTGAGCATTTTCATCTCATTCCCAAATGCAACTTGGGAACGAGAACAAGCCTATAGGGCGGCCCGTGGCCGCCGCAATTCGGCGTGCACGGCACGCCCTATAATGGCGCATTGGCGGCGCAGGCTGAAGCCTGCGGCTACCTTGGTTGCGTGAACTCAAAACCGGAAACCGAAAACCGAAAACGGAAAACCGTCACTTCCATGCTCCAGGATTTCATCAATGCCCTGAAAGAATCCGCCGAGTACCGGGATATTCTCAGCCATTATCATTATTTGCCTGAGAAGCCGGTGGAGTATTGCGTCGGGGACCAGGGGTTGTCGCCAGCGGTGCTGGCGGCCTTGGAGCGGTTGGGGATTCCCCGTCTCTACTCCCACCAGGGGGAGGCCCTGGCCGCCATCCGGGCTGGAAAGAACCTGCTGGTGGCCACGCCCACGGCCAGCGGCAAGACGCTCATCTATAATTTGCCGGTATTGGAGTCTCTCTTACAAGAACCCCGGGGACATGCGCTGTATCTGTTTCCCTTGAAGGCGTTGGAGCAGGACCAGCTCAAGGCCCTCCAGGAGTTGGACGCCGCCCTCCCCTCCCCTTCTCTGACCGCGGCCATCTATGACGGCGACACGCCGACGGCGGCGCGCCAGGCCATCAAGGCGCACCCGCCCCACGTGCTCATCAGCAATCCGGACATGCTCCATATGGGGCTCATGCCTTACCACGCCTCCTGGTCCGGCTTCTTTGCCCGGCTCAAGTTCGTGGTGATCGACGAAGTCCACACCTACCGGGGCATCATGGGCAGCCACATGGCCCAGGTGCTCAGGCGTCTGAAGCGGATCTGCGCCCACTACGGCTCGCACCCGCAATTCCTGCTGTCCTCCGCCACCATCGCCCAACCCGAAATTTTTATACGGACACTAACTGGGTTAGATGTTGATATTATTACGGAAAGTGGCGCGCCCCAGTCCGGGCGGCACTTTCTGTTCCTCAACCCCCCGGGGGGCGCCCCGGTCACCGCGGCCCAGATTTTTGCCCGCTCCATCCGCAAGGGTCTCAACACCATCTGTTTCACCCAGGCGAGAAAGCTCACCGAACTGATCCATGTCTGGTCCCAGCGGCTGGCGCCGGAGATGCGCCGGTTCATCAGTTCCTACCGGGCCGGGTTTTTGCCGGAGGAGCGCCGGGAGATTGAGCGCGCCCTGGCCAGCGGCAAGATGAAGGGCGTGATCTCCACCAGCGCCCTGGAGATGGGCATCGACATCGGCGGCCTGGACGTCTGCATCCTGGTGGGCTATCCCGGCACCATGGTGACTACTTGGCAGCGGGCCGGCCGGGTGGGACGCCAGGGCCGGGACTCCCTCATCGTCCTGGTGGCCCAGGCCGACGCCCTGGACCAGTACTTCATCAAG
>PEWM01000085.1:0-3862 GCA_002779455.1 Deltaproteobacteria bacterium CG07_land_8_20_14_0_80_60_11 | reverse complement strand
ACCGTTTTGTGGTCAAGGCGCACCTCCCCTGTGCGGCCCAGGAACTGCCGCTCAATACCCGGGGCGAGACCTTTTTCGATCTCGAAGCGTGTGCGCCGGTGATCGCGGAACTGGCCCGGGAACGGCGCCTGCTCCATTCCGCCGCCGGGGACGCCTGGTTCGCCCGCTCCCGCTTCCCTCAGAAGGAAGTGAACATCCGGGGTATCGGGGAGGGCTTCGCCATCTTCCAGACCGGCAAGAAGCGCCCCCTGGGATCCATTGACGGCCACCGGGCTCTGCGGGAGTGCCACCCCGGGGCGATTTATCTCCACAAGGCCCAGACCTGGGTGGTGGAAAAATTGGATCTGGCCCGGCGCAACGTCTGGGTCAACCCCATCGAGCCCAACTATTTCACCCGCATCCAGACGGACAAGGAGACGGAGATCCTGGAGGTGCTGGCGACCCGGCAGGTGGCCCGGTTCACGGCCCACATCGGGCGGCTCAAGGTCACCGAGCACCTGTTGAGCTATGAAAAGCGGCGGCTGCCGGGGCAGGAGCTCCTGGGCCAGGTCGAACTCGAATTGCCACCCCAGATATTCGAAACCGTGGGCATGTGGCTGGAAATCCCGGACGCGGTGAAAAACGCGGTTTACGCCGCCGGGCTCCACTTCATGGGGGGCATCCACGCCCTGGAGCACGTCCTGATCAGCATGTTTCCCCTGTTTGCCCTGGCGGACCGCTACGACATCGGCGGCATCTCGCATCCGGCGCATCCCCAGGTGGGCCGGGCGGCCATCTTTATCTATGACGGCTACCCCGGCGGCGTAGGCCTGTCGGCCCGGGCGTACGAGATCCTGGAGGACCTGGTGCGGCGCGCCCTGTCCCTCACCGCCGCCTGCCCCTGCGAGGACGGCTGCCCCTCGTGCATCCACTCTCCCAAGTGCGGCTCGGGTAATAAGCCCCTGGACAAGGAAGCGGCCCTGAAGATCGCCGCCCTGCTGTTGGGAGAGGAGGAGGCGGAGCCGCCGGCCGAGGGGCCGCGCCTCGATCTGCCTTCGCCTGCCGCCACCTCCGCCCCGGAGGCCGGGGTCCCCTGGTTTCGGAGGCGTAAAATCGGCGTCCTGGACCTGGAAACCTGCTGTTCCGCCGCGGACGTGGGGGGCTGGGGCCAATGCCACCGCATGGGGGTGTCCCTGGTGGTGGTGCAGGAAACCTGCCCGGAAGGGGTGACGGTGTACCGGGAGGCCGATCTGGAGCGCCTCTGCCGGCGTCTGGCGCATCTGGACCTGGTGGTCGGCTTCAATATCAAGCGCTTCGACTACCAGGTCTTGCAGCCCTACACCGACATCAAGCTGGCGGCGCTCCCCACCCTGGACATCCTGGAGGAAGTGCATGTCCTCCTGGGACACCGCCTCTCCCTCAATCATCTGGCGGAAAAGACGTTGGGAGAGAAAAAGACCGGCGACGGTCTCCTGGCCCTGAAACTCTATGCGGCGGGCCAATGGGAGGAGTTGGCCTCCTATTGCCGCCAGGACGTGCTCCTGACCCACCGCCTCTTTGCGTACGGGGTGCGCCACGGTTATCTGGTCTACCAGCACCGCCAGGGCGCCCTGGTCCGGGTGCCGGTGGATTGGCGGGAGGAGCGCTTCTTCGCCTGAGCGCGGCGGCGTCGGCCAGGGGGTGGACCCACTGAAGCGCCGCCCGCCAACCCCAGGCTCCCACAACCGAACCTGATTTTTGCTAAACTTTCAAAAAATTTGGGGTGAAAAAGCGCCGCAGGTGCGCTTTTCCTTTGCCCTTTGGCGGGCATTAATTTATTATTCAGCAAAAAATCAGAAAGGGGGCTTGTTAATGATGAGGAATAAGGTCCTGGTGGTGAGTTGCATTCTGGCCCTGATCTTTTTCTTGGGCGCGGTTTCCCTGGCGGGAGCGGCAGAGAAAGATCCAGTGGTTGGCCAGTCGGTGGGGATCGCGAAATTCAAGGGGCCCATCACCGAAGATGGGGCAAAATATCTGGGTCTGGCCAAGGCCGACGCCTTTTCGTTAACGGACGTCAAAGCGCCCTATTTACTGGTGGAGCAGTTCAACACCAGCTGCCCGCACTGCATGGCCCAGGCTCCGATCATGAACGCCCTGTTCAGCAAGGTGGAAGCGGATCCCCAACTGAAAGGCAAGCTGAAATTCATCGGCGCGGGCCAGGGCAACGAGGCTCCCCAGTTAAAGATGTGGCAGGCCTTTCACAAGGTGCCCTTCCCCCTGGTGCCCGATCCCGACAACTCCTTTGGCAAGGCCTTGAATTTTACCCCTTATCCGGTCACTGTCATCCTGGATAAGACCGGCAAGGTCCTCTTCGTCCATATCGGCGCTTTCGAAAGCGTCGATGAAGTCCTGCCGAAAATCAAAGCCATAGTGAAATAGCCTCGCCATAACCGGGTCAGGCTGCCCCCAGCCGGGGAGCCTGACCCGCGTTCCCCGCCTGATGGAGGGGGATTTTTGCCGATGGATTTCAAAGCCATTCTGGTAGCCACCGACTTTTCCGAATGCGCCGCCGCCGCCTTTAAGGTGGCCAAAAGCCTGGCCCGGCAATTCGGGGCCAAAATTGTGCTCCTGCACGTCATCCAACAGCGGATCGTGGCCCGGGTGGCCGAACACCTGAAGGTGGAACCGGACAGCCTTCTGCCGGCCTTCCGGGAGGAGGCGCAACAGCACCTGGATGAATCTCTGCAGGAGTGCTGCCGCGACCACCTGGAGGTGACCAGCATGGTGACCGTGGGCATACCCTTTCAGGAGATTGCGGTGGTGGCCCGGGACCTGGCGGCGGATTTGATTGTCATGGGGGGTTATGGCCGGAGCGGCCGGGGCCGCATTGAGGAGGTCTTTTTCGGCTCCACCGCCGAAAAGGTGGTGCGCCTGCTGCCCTGCCCGGTGTTGTGCGTGCCGTGGGAAAGCCAGGCCGCTACAGCGGAAAATCCACCTTGATCTTGAAGATCTCCTGGGCCGGGAGGCTCAAGATTTCCAACACTTCCGCGGCCCGGGTGATTTCCTCGAGGATCTGGTTCAAACGCTCCTCCGATTCGGCGATGAGGGTGAACCAGACATTGTAGCGGTGCCGCCTCAGGTAGTTGTGGGTGACCCCGGGATAGCGGTTGACCACGGCCACGAAGTGGTCCAGCGACGCCAGCGTCACCCGGGCGGCGCAGAGAGTGCTGGTGTAGCCCAGCTTCCGGGAGATGAAGTTGGCCCCGAGGCGCCGGATGATGCCGGCCTCGGCCATGGCCATGACCCGGACCAAAACCTCCTCTTCCGAGGCCCCTACCCTTCTCCCCACTGCGGCATACGGCCGGGACTCAATGGGAAAATTCGACTGGATCTCGTTTAAGATGGCCCGGTCCAGGTCGTCTAAGGTGCCGGTTTTCGGTTTTCGGTTTTCGGTTTTCGGTATCGTCATAGGGAAGTCTTGTGTCTTGGCGTCCTTACGTGAGATATTATACCAAAAGCGCCATTAAACAAGTAATACCAGATTGAAGTCAAAGGGAAGTTCCTCACTTTTTCCGCCCAACATGCTGGTTAACGTATGGAGAACTGGATGAGTTGGCCTTCTGTAAGACTCCTGCTGCTCTTGGCAAGGCCCAGCTACAAAAATTGTCCATTGAGCGCTAATCGGTATAACCCCCCCCGCACAAAAAGATAAGGGTTAAGCCCAAAAGCCTAACCCTTTGATATTAGTTGGTAGTCCCAACGGGAATCGAACCCGTGTCTCCGCCGTGAGAGGGCGGTGTCCTAGGCCCCTAGACGATGGGACCGCGCCCATTCTTATATCGCAGCGATCAGATGGTGTCAAGAGGATGCGCCGAGGCGGGCCCGGCAAAAGGTGACTTTCCGT
>PEWM01000101.1 GCA_002779455.1 Deltaproteobacteria bacterium CG07_land_8_20_14_0_80_60_11 | reverse complement strand
CGGTGCAACCGGCTGCGCTGCCTAGCTGCAGACTGACGACTTGCAGCAGATAATTTTGAGGTAATTAAAAAAATATCTTTCTGGGAACTTCATGACATGAGCGACAACCGCAAAGCGCCCATCTACGTTCAGCTTGCCGAAACACTGAAAGGCCGCATCCTGCATGAGGAATACCGGGCCGGAGAGCTGCTCGCCCCGGCCCGCGATCTCGAACAGGAGTTCGGCGTCAGCGCAATAACTGTCAGAAAGGCGATGAGTATCCTCGTCCAGGAGGGATATGTCGAGCCGAAACAGGGCGTGGGAACAAGGGTAACCAAGCGTCCCGAGGAGCTGGTAGAGCTGGAATTGTCCGGGAATTTCTGGAACTGGGCCGATTCCGCCCTGGCCAAAAATTTGCAGACGGAAACGGAGGTGCTGGAGATTGCCACCGTTTCCTGCCCCAGAAGGATCGCCGAGCTTCTCCATGCACAAAGCGCTGTGATCTGGCGGATGAAGCGGATTAGACGGATCGCCGGAAAACCGGCCTCGTTCATTGTGAACTACGCCCTTCCCGAGCTGATGTCCGGCGTCGGCAAGGAACTTTTCTCAAAACAGCCCTTTCTTGACGTCTTTCGCGACCATTGCGGCGTGCGACTCTCGGGAGTCAAGCAGCGGGTTCGCGCAACGGTGGCCGACATCGACATCTCCGGGAAACTGGACATAGGCTTTGGAGAGCCGATATTTCTTGTTGAAAACACCTATTTAGACATGGCGGAGGCCCCGGTCGAAGTCTCCTACTTTCATTTTCGCGGCGACCGGTACGTCTATAAAACAAAAATATCTTTTTAGAAGGATCAGCGCATGAAACCAGCAGACGCCCGCAAGGTAAAGATCCGCGAAGTAGCGCCCCGCGACGGCTTCCAGTCCTGGCCGGATTTTGTTCCGACCGACAGGAAAATTGAGGTTATCCGTTTGTTAATCGAAGCGGGGATAACGGAGATGGAAACAACCTCCTTTGTTAGCCCCAAGGCGATACCCCAGATGCGCGACGCAGCGGAGGTTATGGCGGGGGTTCCCAAAGGCGGATGCCTCCACAGCCCGCTTGTCCCGAACCTCAAGGGGGCCCAGCTTGCCCTCGACCATGGCGCGGACAAACTGGTTGTCGTGATTTCGGCAACCGATGCCCATAATCTGGCAAACGTGCGCCGGACCGTGGCGGAGTCGCTGACGGATTTGCAGGCAATCTTCGCGCTGGCCCGGGAGCGCGACAAACCGGTGATGGGCGCCCTGGCCGTCGCCTTCGGCTGTCCTTATCAGGGCGACGTGTCCGACGATGAGGTCTTTCGCCTCGCCGACGCCTACATCAACGGCGGGGCATCTTCCGTCATCCTGGCCGATACGACGGGCATGGCGACGCCCACCAGAATCGTTAAAATGGTCAAAGGCTTCACCAGCCGCTTTCCCGAAATCCCTTACTCCCTCCATCTGCACAACAACCGGGGCACAGCGATGGCCAATCTGTACGCGGCCCTCGAAGCAGGCGCCCGCACGTTCGACACGGCTTTGGGCGGGATCGGCGGCTGCCCGAACGTTCCGCTGGCCGCCGGCAACCTTCCCACCGAGGACGTGGTCTTCATGCTGGAGGACATGGGGTATGACACAGGAATTGATCTTCTGAAAATCATCGCCGCAGCAAGGCGTCTGGAGCCAATTCTCGGCGGGACTCTCCCCGGACAGGTGATGAAAAGCGGTCCCCGCGATCCTCAATTGGCGGCCGCCCTCTGCGGGATAAACCATTAATTTCAAAAAACAGGAGTTGCCGATCATGCCGCTTACCGGATTGAAAGTTCTCGATTTGACCAGGGTCGTCTCAGGTCCCTTCTGCACGATGCTTCTGGCCGATCTCGGGGCGGATGTCATCAAGATAGAAGCCCCCGAAGGCGACCCTTCCCGCGTGACCGGGATCATGGGAAAAGGGGAAAATCCCTATTTTGTCAACCTCAACAGAAACAAGAGGACCATCATGGTTGACATGAAAAAGGCCGAAGGCAAGGAGCTCGTCCGGCGACTGGCCAAACAATCGGATATCCTTGTGGAAAATTTTCGTCCGGGCGTCCTGGACCGTCTCGGCCTCGGGTACAAGGAGCTCAGCGCCCTGAACCCCGCCTTGATCTACGCCGCGATCAGCGGCTTCGGCAAATCAGGCCCCTACAAGGATCGCCCCGCCTTCGATTTCATTGCCCAGGCAATGTCCGGCTTTATGAGCCTTAACGGCAATGAGCAGATGCCGCCGCTCAGGGTTGGAGTCCCCATCAGCGACACGATCGCGGGGCTCTATGCGGCATTCGGCATTTTGGCGGCCCTGCGGGAACGCGAAAAGACCGGGCAAGGGCAGGAGATTCAGACCGCGATGGTGGACGGGCTCATCAGCATGTTCACCTTCGCCTCTTCCGCCTTTTTCGCGACCGGAGAACTTCCGCCCCGCAACGGCAATGACCACATGGTTGTCTCTCCGTACGGGCTTTTCGAGGCCGCCGACGGCTCCGTCGCCATTGCCCCGAGCACAGAAAAAAACTGGCGTCAGCTCTGTACCGCGCTGAAACGGGAGGATCTCCCCACCGACCCGCGTTTCGACACGCAGCAGAAACGCCGTCAAAACAGAAGTGAAATAAATAAAATCATTCAGAAAATTACTGTGGGAAAAAAACGGGATGAATGGATCGATCTGCTCAACCAGGCCGGGGTGCCCTGTGGCCCGGTGAACAATATGCAGCAGGTTTTTTCCGATCCGCAGGTGCTGCACCAGGAGATGCTCATCGAATCGCCTCAGCCCGGTGGGCCGGTCAAGATGCCGGGATTCCCCGTCAAACTGTCCCGGACGCCCGCCCGGCTGAGCAGACCTTCTCCCCAGCTTGGCGAGCATACCGCCGAGGTGTTGCGGGAACTGGGCTATCCGGAAGATGAAATAGAGGCTTTGGTCAAAACAGGCGCCGTCTTTACCGCCCATAGTGCCACTGCAACCTGAGAGTATTGACAAGCGGAATCAATAGATAGATTCGCAAACAGGAGACATTTCATTATGAAGGGGAAAGAATTTCGCGAACTTCTGAAAAAGCCCGGCCTCGTGCGCGCCCCCGGCGCGTTTGACGCCTGGTCGGCGCGTCTTGTGGAAATGGCGGGGTTTCCCGCTGTCTATATGACCGGCTATGGCGCCTCGGCAAGCGTTCTCGGCAAGCCGGATATCGGGCTGATGACGATGTCGGAAATGGCGACGCAGGCCGGGAACATGGCTTCCGCCGTCGATATTCCGTTTATCGCCGACGGGGATACCGGCTACGGCGGTGTTTTGAACGTTATGCGAACGGTGCGCGAGTTCGAGAAAGCGGGCGTTGCCGGCCTGCAACTGGAAGATCAGGTTTTTCCGAAGCGCTGCGGACACATGGAAGGCAAACAGGTCATCCCCAAAGAAGAAATGGCGGCAAAGATCCGGGCGGCCGTGTATGCAAGAAAATCCGACGATTTTGTCATCGTCGCGCGCACCGACGCCCGCGCGGTAACCAACCTGAAGGACGCCATTGCCCGGGCGCATGCCTATGCCGAGGCTGGCGCGGATGTGCTCTTCGTCGAGGCGCCGCAGATGGTAGCCGAGATGGAGGAAATCGTTCGCGAGCTGAAACTGCCGCTGATCGCCAACATGGTGGAAAAGGGAAAAACCCCTTTTCTCACCGCAGACGAACTGGAGCGAATCGGCTACAAGATCGCGATCTACCCCGTTTCCACGTTATACGCGGCAACCAGGGGAATGATGAAGGCGCTCAAGCAGCTCCAGGAGAAAGGCTCCACGCAAGCTTGTCTTGATGACCTCGTCAGCTTTGAAGAGTTCAACAACCTCGTCGGCGTCGGCGAGATGCGCGCCCTGGAAAAAAAATTCTCGTAGCCGGCGAGAGAGCCTTGAAAAAGGCCCCCTTAGTCATTGCGCGGCGGCCAAAGGCCAACGAGGCAATCCCATAAATATCCGATAACTCATGAGATTGCTTCGTCGCTTTGCTCTTCGCATGGACGCGGTGGATAGAAATTCAGGTTCATCCGGTTCATGCATACTTTTGACTTGAAAAAGATGGACATACAACCCCATAAAGAAATTGGAAACGATTTCTTTTTATGGGAGGGGAA
>PEWM01000148.1:4536-4746 GCA_002779455.1 Deltaproteobacteria bacterium CG07_land_8_20_14_0_80_60_11 | reverse complement strand
GCAGATGAGGGCCTTTCTCGACAACGGTGGTCAGCTCCTCGCCTGCGGGACTTGCCTGAAGATCCGCCAGTCGGAAGGGTCGGAGCTGTGTCCGCTGTCCACCATGAAGGATCTCCACGAGTTGGTGAAGGAGAGTGATCGCATCGTCACGTTCTGAGGAGCACGTGCCTGGCACGAATCCTCTCTACCTCGACTGCAACGCCACCACCC
>PEWM01000148.1:0-4417 GCA_002779455.1 Deltaproteobacteria bacterium CG07_land_8_20_14_0_80_60_11 | reverse complement strand
CCCCACTTGCCTTAATAAATTGGGGTAAATTCGACCAGCTCACCCACTTACAGAAAAATCAACCCGGAAAATATTCGGCAGTCGCCATTGGGAAAATTGGCACAATTAAATGCAAACATATTAAACTGGAAAATCAGTAAGTTAAATAATATAAGGAAAATATTCCTTGACAGTGCCTTTCCCTTGATGTATACAAACGCATAACTTACATAAGCCCACATGGGTGTGCGGCAGATAGTTCACTTCACCATTTAATTGATGGGGATGGGAACCTGAGGCTGGGTGGCCGTTGATGCCGGGGAGGAACGTTTCCTCCGGGCGCCGCGGATCAAGGCCGCAGGCGCAAACAAACTATCGAAGCAATCTGAGGGCCACGGTCCTTACCGGTGTTCTGGCAGTTCTTTTTTTCATTATTCCCCAACCATCCTTACGAAACCTGAAACGTCCACAAGCGAGGGAAAACCATGCGAAAAATGGCGATATCGATGTTCTGTCTCTTGGGGGTGGGGGTTCTGGCCTTTCCCCGACCTACAATGTGCGTTACCATGTCGATCGTTTCGGTAACGGCATATCACCATTGCCCCGGCAGCAAAGGGATTACTTCCTCGGGGCGCCGGGTAAAAGTGGGGATGATTGCTCTCAGCCGGGACTTGGAACGAAATCTGAATATGGCTTTTGGCGACCGGGTATTACTGCACGGCATGGGGATCTTTGAGTTTCAAGACCGCATGGCGCCCCGCTGGAACAAAAAGGCGGACATCTACCTGAACAACCAAGGCAAGGCCAGGAACTTCGGGGTAAAGCGCTACGTGGTGCTGGTGAAGCTGGTCTGAGCCGCCGCCTTACTTGGCCCGCTCGATATAGGCGCCGGTGCGGGTATCCACCTTCACCCGGTCGCCCACATTGATGAATAGGGGCGCCTGGATGGTCACGCCGCTTTCCAGGGTGGCCGGCTTGGTGCCGCCGGCGGCGGTGTCGCCTTTTACCCCGGGTTCGGTTTGAGCTACCTCCAGTTCCACGAACAGGGGCACCTCGACTGCCACCGGTTGCTGGTTGAAAAAGAGGACCTTGACCGCCATATTTTCCGTCAGGTACAGGCGCGCCTCGCCCACCTGGTCCTCGGTGAGCATCATCTGCTCATAGGTCTCGTTGTCCATCATATGGAAGTCCCCGCCCTCCCCGTAGAGATACTGCATCTCCCGCTCCATGAGGTCCGGCCGCTTCACTTTTTCGCCGGAACGGAACGTTTGATCCAGCACCCGGCCGCTGAGCAGACTCTTCATCTTGGTGCGCACAAAGGCCCCGCCTTTGCCCGGCTTGACGTGTTGAAAGTCGACGATCGTGTAGGGCACGCCGTCCAGTTCGATCTTCAAACCTTTCTTAAATTCCGCAGTAGAATACATAAGTTACATTACCCTTCGTTTTTCGATGAGTTAAGGAGAGTTCTGGGACCGTTTGACGCTACCCCGAAAACCGGGGGCCTGGTCCTGACCCGGTCAGGCGTCTGAAGAAATCTCCCTAAACGAGTTTTAGATGACGGTTACGGCAGAGGGCTCACTCTCGGCGGCGGCTGGCCTTCTTTTTAGAAGACCCTTCCGGAGGTCCGGAGACCAACTTCGCGGCGCCGGCTTTCCGGTCGGCAATGGCCTGGACCCTGGCCGGCGGCGGCGTCTCGCCGTTGACGGTGGCAGTCTGATTCGGCGCGGTCACCGGCTTCTCCGGCGGGAACTGGAAGATAAGCTCGTTCTTCTTGACGAAATTGAGCTCCTGCCGGATCCGGTCCTGGATATATTCCGGGTCGTGTTGCAGGCGGTCGATGCTGCGGCCCAGACGGTCATTTTCCGCGGCCAGCCGGGCGTTCTCTTGCTCCAGCCGGAGCCAATCCTGCCGGAAGCGAAAGACCTTATAGAAGCCCCGGTGGCTGAACAGAATCACCAGGACCATGGATACTCCCACGATCAGGGCGATCCCCCCCAGGAGCTTGTAGCCTCCCCCCACCTTCTGGGTCTCAACCGGCGGACTCGGTGAAGTCATGTCTCCCCCCACAAGACTTCTGAACATGATATTGCCTGAAAATCTCGACAGATGCAACAAAATTGCTCATGCCGGACCCCAGAATTATCAAAAATTGTCAGTTGAGGTAAATAAAATTCCGCCCAGGGACCGGAAAGTCCCCCGAGGAGCTTTTATACCATTCGGTTTCACGGTAAAAGTTCCTTCAATCGGTGGCGCAGGCTTTCCAGCCTGTGCCCAGGAAGCAGGTTAATCGTGCACAGCCTGGAAAGGCTGGGCCACCAGCCAATATCACTCGGGGGCGCTATTGACAAGGTCCGGGAAACATACTACGGTTTAGGCAAAATATCCGGGAGACGACTATGTCCGGCCTGAGCGGCCTGGCCACCACCGGCATCGGTTCGGTGCCCTTCACCGACACCCAAGAGACCGTGGCCCTGGTCTTGGAGACCTTGCCCCAGATACCTTACTGGCCCCAGATGGTCCGGTTGGGATATCTCGAGGAGATGGCGGCCCAGGCGGCCCGGGGGCTTCCCGGCTTGAAGGTGGACGAAGCCAACCGCACCGTCGCCATGGACCCGGACCTGCCCCGGGATGAGGCCCTGGCCCGGTTTTATGAGGTCGTCCTGTCCGGCGACTTAACCCCCTTTGCCTTCGAGGCGCAAGACGCCCGGGGGTTCTTTGCGCTCCTTACCGCGGTGGCCTCCCAGGGAAGTCCCGGCCCGGCCCTGAAAGGTCAGTTGTCCGGGCCGGTGACCTTTGCCGGCGTCGTGAAGGACGCCGACGGCAAGCCGATCCTCTATGACCGGGAACTGACCCAGACCGTGTGCGCCGGCCTGGCCCGCAAGGTGGCCTGGCAGGCTGAGAAGTTCAGAGAGTTGGGCAAAGCGCCCATCGTCTTTCTTGATGAACCATTCCTCACCGGGTTCGGTTCGGCGTATCTGCCCATCTCGAAAGATGAGGTGACCGAGATCTTGACCCAAACCCTGGAAGAGGCCCGAGGGGCCGCCGCCGGCCCGGTCACCCTCGGAATTCACTGCTGCGGCAACACCGACTGGTCCCTGCTGCTCAATGCCCCCATCGACATCCTCAGCTTTGATTCCTTCGGTTACTTTGAGAGCCTCCGCCTCTATGACCGGGCGCTGGCGCACTACCTCGACCGGGGCGGCTGGCTGGCCTGGGGGCTGGTCCCCACCAACGAGGACTTCCGGCATGAGACGCCGGACACCTTGTGGCGGCGTTTCCAGGCGCAGGTAACCCGGCTGGCTGAGGACGTGCATTGGGGGCTCAAGGAAATCCTGGCCCAGTCCCTCCTTACCCCAGCCTGCGGGACGGGCTATATGAGCCAGGACGACGGCCGCCGGGTGTTGACCACCTTAAAGGAGCTGGGCATCCGGGGCCAGGAGTGGCTGGCGTCCCTTTAGCGGAAAATGCCGGCCTGCATAGGCGTCAACCACCGGAAGCGGCTCCCGACCGCCAGGGAATCTTACGGGGGAGGAAAGGCATATATGAAGGTCAATGAGATCATGGTGAAAGAGGTGGCCACCCTGGACATCAACGACGAACTCAGCCTGGCCAACGATATCATGCGGTTGGGAAGGATCCGCCACCTCCCGGTGGTGGACGGCGCCCGGCTGGTGGGGATTGTCTCGGAGCGGGACCTGTTCCGCAGTTCTCTGGCCCAGGCCCTGGGTTACGCCTCCAAGGACACCCGGGATTTGATGAAAACCCTGCACATTAAGGATGTCATGGTGACCGGGGTGATTACCATTCCTCCGGATACCGAGGTGTGTGAAGCGACCAAGATGATGATTGAGGAAAAAATCGGCTGCCTGCCGGTGGTGGAAGATAACCTGCTGGTGGGCCTGATCACCGAAACCGACGTCCTGCTGCAGTATGTCAAGGAATGCGAAAAGCCTTAGCTCGCTTCCCGCCCGGATCGTGGGGTGCAGGTGCAAATGCAAAAAAGCGGGTCCTCAGGGCCCGCTTGCTCTTTTTGAACCCCGTGGCGTTGACGTCCCGGTTATATATACGTTAACCATTGTTGGTAGCGGGGCTCCTGCCCTTTGACCACCCTGAAATAAATCTCCTGGATCTGCTGGGTGACGGGGCCGGGGCGGCCCGGACGGATGATCCGGCCGTCCACCTCCCGGACCGGGGTGATTTCCGCCGCCGTCCCGGTGAGAAAGGCCTCGTCCGCCAGGTAGAGCTCGTCCCGGGAGAAACGCTCCTCCTTCACCGTCAGGCCCAGGTCCTGGGCCAGCGTGATGACGCAGTCCCGGGTGATGCCCGGCAGGATGGAGGTCAACGGCGGCGTCTTGAGGATGCCGTTTTTGACGATGAAAATGTTTTCCCCGGAAGCCTCACAGATATACCCGGCCGTATCCAACAGCAACGCCTCGTC
>PEWM01000179.1:2145-4235 GCA_002779455.1 Deltaproteobacteria bacterium CG07_land_8_20_14_0_80_60_11 | reverse complement strand
CGGGCTGCCGCTTCTGCGCTTTTTACCGGCCGCCCGGGGCCGCCGACGGCTACGTCCTTGACTGGGAGGCGCTGGCGGCCAAGCTCACGGAACTCAAGGCCCACGGCGGCAGCGGCGTTCTGCTCCAGGGGGGCCTCAACCCGGACCTCAATCTGGCCTATTACCTGGAACTGGTTCACTTCATCCGGGGCTTCGGCCTGGCCGTGCACGGGTTTTCGCCGCCGGAGATCTTTTATATGGCCGGGCAGAACCACTTGAGTTTAGCAGATCTGCTCCGGCGCCTGATGGCCGCGGGGCTGAGTTCCATCCCCGGGGGCGGGGCCGAGATCCTGGTGGACCGGGTGCGGCAGCAGATTTCGCCGCATAAATGCACCAGCTCCCAGTGGCTGGAGGTCATGGCCGCGGCCCACCGCGCCGGTTTAAAGACCAGCGCCACCATGATGTTCGGCCACCTGGAGACCCGGGAAGAGCGGATCATGCACCTCTTCAAGATTCGGGACCTTCAGGACGACACCGGCGGCTTCACCGCCTTTATCCCCTGGACCTACCAGCCCGGCGGCACCCACCTCAAGGGCGAGGCCCTGGGCGCGGTGGAGTACTTGAAAACCCTGGCCATCTCCCGCCTGGTGCTGGACAACGTACCCCACCTCCAGGTCTCCTGGGTGACCCAGGGGCCTAAGGTGGCCCAGGTGGCCTTGAAATTCGGGGCCGACGACTTCGGCTCCACCATGCTCGAAGAAAACGTGGTGGCCGCCGCCGGGGTAGGCTTCCGCCTGACGAGGCAGGAAATTGACACGCTGATCCGCCAGTGCGGCTATAAGCCGCGCCTGCGGGATCATCGGTATAATCTGGCAGTGAGCAGTGAGCAGTGAGCAGTTGCTCATGAGCCTCTGGCTCACCCGTAAAGCATGAAAAGGTGGTATTGGCTGGTAGCACAGCCTTTCCAGGCTGTGCACGACTAACCTGCTTTCTTGGCACAGGCTGGAAAGCCTGTGCCACCGATTTAAAGAACTTTTCAGACCAGCAGCCCGGGAACGAGAAAAAAGCCGGATGAAATCATTGATCGCCATCATTGCCCGGGTGGGGGCGCATAAGGCCCTGGGGGCGGTGGGGCTCACGCCGCACCGCACCGAGGTTTACTCCACCCCATATGGCGACAGCCGCCCGGTGCACTGGTTCCGGCACGGGGGGATTGATTTCGTCGTTCTGTCCCGGCACGGGGAGGCGGGTTACGAGATATCGGCGCCGTTTATCAATGCCCGGGCCAATCTCTTTGCCTTGAAGGCGTTGGGGGTGGGCAAGATCCTGGCCTGGGTGGCCCCGGGGTCGCTTAAGGAAGAGTTGGCCCCGGGGGACCTGGTGGCGCCCCACGACGTGCTGGACGAAGGCAAAGGCGGACCCCACACTTTTTATCCCGGGGTGGGGTGGGGCTTCATCCGGCACCACCCCCTGTTCTGCCCGGAGTTGAGGGCGGCCATGCTGGGAGCGCTGGTAGATGTTCCTTTGGTGGTGCATAGCCGGGCGGTTTACGTGGCCACGACAGGCCCGCGCCTTGAGACCGCGGCGGAAATCCGCAAGTTCGGCCTCTTGGGGGGCGATCTGGTAGGCCAAACCTTGGCGCCCGAGGTTTTCCTGGCCCGGGAACTGGAGCTGTGCTACGCCGCCCTGACCTACGTGGTGAATTATGCCGAAGGCTTGATGGACCGGCCCTATCAGCCCGGGGTGCTGTTTGACGGGCTGGCCACCCCGGCGGAAATGGAGAGAGTGCAGGCGGTAGAAGCGGCCTTCCCGGAGTTGATCCTAAGGCTGCTGCCGGCCCTGGCCGCAACCTCCCGCCGGTGCCCCTGTCCCCGGCTGATGGAGCGCTACCGCCTGAGGGGCGACATCGGTGATGACTGGCGCACCTGGGTAAGATAATGGGGGAAAAGGAAAAAAGGCGAAAAGGGAAAAAGGTGAGAAAAGCTGAATTCGCCATGGTTGATAACTCCTGCTCACTGCTCACTGCTCACTTACTAAATGATCGCCCATGTGAGTAAATGGGTCCTGCCGGTGAGCGGGGCTCCCATCCGGGACGGGGCGGTGGTGGTGCA
>PEWM01000179.1:0-2137 GCA_002779455.1 Deltaproteobacteria bacterium CG07_land_8_20_14_0_80_60_11 | reverse complement strand
GGATCGCGGCGGTGGCCCCGGCGGCTGAAGTTTTGTCCGGGTTCACCGGCCTGATCTGCGACCACGGCGACGGCGCCATCCTGCCCGGAGTGGTGAACTGCCACGTCCACCTGGAGTTTTCCGGCCTGGCCGGGCGGGTGGCCCCCCAGGCGCGTTGGAAGGATTGGCTGGAGGCGACCCTCACGGCGTATGGGGCGCTTTCTCCGAAAGAGATAGAGGCCGGCATCGCCTGCGCCATCGAGGCTTTGTGGCAGAGCGGCGCGGTGCTGGTGGGGGAAGTGACCAATACCGGGTCCTCCTGGCCGTTTTTGACGGCCGGGCCGCTCTCGTACCACCTGTTCTACGAGTGTCTGGGGTTCGACCTGGTGGAGACCTTCGACCTGCCGGCGGTATTCCCCTTTTTCGGCCGGCCTGAGGTCGAGGGCACGGCCTGGATCTCCGCCGCGGCCCATGCCCCCTATTCCGTGTCCGCCGCCTTGTTCCGGGCCGTGGCGGCGTGGAACGCCGCCCGGTCGGGGCTTCAGACGGTGCACCTGGCCGAATCCCAGGCGGAGATTGACTTTTTGGCGAGGGGCAATGGCTTCTTTGAGGGCTTGCTGCAACGCCGGGGACGCTGGGTTCCAAATTTTCAGTCCCCCGGGTTGAGTCCCCCGGCTTACCTCGACAGTCTGGATTTCCTGGGGCCTCGGACCCTCACGGTCCACGGGACCCGGCTTACCGCGGCGGATTGTGACCTCCTGGCCGGAACCAAGACCTGGCTGGTGCTGTGTCCCCGGGCCAACCGGTACACCGGCGCCGGGGCGCCGCCGGTGCCGGAGTTGCTGCGGGCGGGGGTCAAGCTGGCCCTGGGCACCGACTCCCTGGCGGGCAACTGGGACCTGAATCTCTTTGGGGAAATGCTCTGGCTGCATCAGAACTTTCCCGCCTATCCCGGCGATTTGTGGCTGCGCCTGGGAACCCTGAACGGCGCCCGGGCCCTGGGTCGGGCCCGGGAATTCGGGAGCCTGACGCCCGGCAAGCAGGCGGCCCTGGGGTTCATTCCCCTGACGGGAAGCGCAGATTTCTGGGGTGAACTCTTTGCCGCCGGGGCGGCCGGGAAGTGGCGCTGGCTGGGGTGAAGGGAGCTATCAGCTATCAGAGGTCAGCTTTCCGCAACGGACACGAACTCAACGGATTTCAACGCAATTGCGTTCCCAAGCCAAGCTTGGGAACGAGAAGATGGCGGGCAGTGCCCGCCCTTGTTTAGGTCGATTTCCAGCAATTCTTATCTTTTGCTGAAAGCTGACCGCTGAAAGCTGACAGCTATACAAAGGGAGACACTCATGATGGCCAAGGCCCGAGTCGGGCGCATTGCCTATCTCAACGTGCTGCCCATCTATTTCGCCATGGAAAACATCTTCGGCGAAAACGGCTTCCATCTGGTGCGGGGCGCCCCGGCGGAGCTCAACGCCTTGATGCGCCGGGGCGAGGTGGACCTGGGCTCCATCTCGGCTATGGAATATGGCCGCGCCTTTCGAGATTATTTTCTCCTGCCCGACCTGTCCATCAGTTCCAAGGGGGCGGTGGGGAGCGTGCTCCTGTTCAGCCGGGCGCCGTTTTCCCGGCTGGACGGGCGCCTCATCCGGGTCAGCGCCGCCTCGGCCAGCGGCGCGGCGCTGGTCAAAATCCTGATGGCCGAGCTTTTTGAGGTGGCCCCCCGTTACCAGCCGGGGCAACTGGCGGGCGTGCCCCTGGGGGACGTAGCCGCGGTCATGGCTATCGGCGACGAGGCCCTGCGCCTGAAAGCTGCGGGGATCATGCCCTTCGAACTGGACCTGGGGCAGGCCTGGCAGGAACTCACCGGCCTGCCCTTCGTGTTTGGGGTCTGGGCCGTGCGCCGGGACTTTGCCGCAGCCGCGCCCGAGATCACCGGCTCTCTGCACCGGCTGCTGCTCCGGTCCCGGGATTGGGGCCTGGGGTCTTTGGCGGAGTTGAGCCGGATCGCCGCGACCTTTTTCGACATGAGCCCAGCCCAGATTCTGGCGTATTTCCAGCAGCTCAACTACTCCCTGGACCCGGAACACGAGGAAGGTCTGGCTACCTTCTTCAATTATTTGTATAACCTGGGGGAACTGGACGAGGCGCCGCAATTGGAGTA
>PEWM01000084.1 GCA_002779455.1 Deltaproteobacteria bacterium CG07_land_8_20_14_0_80_60_11 | reverse complement strand
GCGATAATGTCGGTAGTGTAGTGCTTCACCCCGTCCTTATCGTACGACCCGTACTCAATGCGGCCCTCGATCATTACCTGTCTGCCCTTGGTGAGATACTGGGCACAGATCTCCGCCAACCTGCTCCAGACCGTAATGCGATGCCAGTCCGGGGGTTGCTCCTCCCCATTGCGCTTGCGCCGTTTCGTGGCCAGGGAAAACTTGGCCATCGCGGTTCCCGAAGGCAGATAGCGGATCTCCGGGTCCTGACCCAGGTTGCCGATTAACATCACCCGGTTCATTTGAACCTCCTCAAGTAACGATAAATAAGGCGTTAGGACTCTCGGAATTAAATTTACCGGAGTTCCTGGAGACGCCGTGACGCCCCTGCCCCAGGATGGGATTGTATCTGACCTGCCAGGGGCCGGGTTTTCTTTCAGCGGGCCCCGATCGCCACAGGTTGAAAACCGGTTCCACTCCACAACCAGGCCACCAGGTCTTTTGCCTCCTTTATATCTAGAGCTTTGCAAAGAGCGGGCCGAAAGATGAGGCGTGATTAATTTTTTTTGAGCATGCGGCCGGTCAGTGGGTCATCCTCTGCCTTTGCGGCTGGTTAACCGGCAGCTTCCCGGTGCGGGTGCACAGGTTAAAAACCTGTGCCACCAACGGCGTTAAAAACCTGTGCCACTGAAGTGTTTACTCAGAGAAGGCCCCGGGTATGCAAGTCTAGACTTACCCGCCCCAAGTATCCTTCTCAAGTTGACAGGGCAGGCGGTAGCGGCTATAAGGGGGGAAAGGATACCCGTGATGGCCACCGAGTCCCGCGTCCTCTACCTCATCGACATCAGTTCCTATTTTTACCGGGCCTTTCACGCCCTGCCGCCCCTGTCCAACACCCGGGGGGTGCCCACCAACGCCACTTTAGGGGTGACCACCATGCTCCTCAAGGTGCTCCGGGAGCGGCAGCCCCAGCACCTGGCCCTGGTGTTCGACGCCAGAGGCCCCACTTTCCGGCACGGACTCTATAAGGAATACAAGGCGCACCGGCCGCCTATGCCCGGGGATCTGGTGACCCAGCTCCCCTATATAAAGAAGATTATCGACGCCCTCAACTTGCCCTCCGTGGTGTACGAGGGGTATGAAGCCGATGACCTCATCTGCACCCTGGTGCGGCGGGCCCGGGAAGAGGGCTGGGCGGTTTCGATCATCTCCGGGGACAAAGATCTTCTGCCCCTGGTCGCCGCCGGGGTGGACATGTGGGACCCGATGAAAGAGGTGCGCTATGACCCGGCGGTCATCCGGGAGAAATTCGGCCTGGAACCCGAGGAGCTGGTGGAGGTGCGGGCCCTGGCGGGCGATGCCAGCGACAATATCCCGGGGGTGCCGGGTATCGGGGAGAAAACCGCCCTCAAGCTGATCGCCCGGTATCATAGCCTGGAAAATCTGCTGGCCCATCTAGAGGAAATTAAAGAAAAGGCGTTGAAGGCCCGATTACAGGAACATGCCGATCAGGCGCGGCTCAGCCGGCAGTTGACCGAGCTCGAGGCCCAGGTGCCCCTGACGGTGGACCTGGAGGCGCTCCATCCCGGCCCCCCGGACCGGGAAGCCCTGCGCCGGTTGTTCGTGGAGTTGGAATTCAGCAGATTGGTTAAGGAATTGGGGTTTGACCACCAATCCGGGGTGACCGGATCCCTGGTGCACGGGCCCGAGGACCTGGACCGGGTGGTCCAGGCCGTCCGGGACCCACAGGCTGGAAGCCTGTGCCACCTGGGCCTAAGCTTCGTCATGAGCGAGCAGCACCCGGTGCTGGCCGAGGTTGCCGGGATCGGCATTTCCTGGCGGACCGGGGAGGGGGCGTATATCCCCCTTTCACCCGGGGAGCCAAACCGCGCCGTCTGGGAGAAGCTGGCCCCGGTGTGGGGCGATGCGGGCATCGCCAAAGTGGGGGAGGATCTGAAGACCGCCCTGCTTTTGGGCCAACGGTTCGGGCCGGACCTCAAGGGGATCGCCGGCGACATTCTGGTGGCGTCGTACCTCCTCAACCCGGGCCGTTATGAGCAGACCCTGGAAAATGTGGCCCGCCACTACCTGGGGCTCAACCTGCCGGGTCCGCGGGAGTTGGCGGGCCGGCCCACCACCGCGGTGGGACTGGACCGGGACCTGGCCTGCCAGTATGCCGCCCAGCGGGCCGAGGTGGCGCTCAGGCTCTGGCCCCTGCTTCAGAGCGAACTGCAAAAGGAAGGTCTCTGGGATCTCTATGCCGGTCTGGAATTGCCGCTGTTAGGCATCCTGGCCCGCATGGAGGCCCGGGGGATTCTCCTGGACCAGGGATTTCTCCGGCGCTTCGGCCAGGACCTGGAAACGGCGATGCAGCGCCTGGAACGAGAGATTTATGCCCTGGCGGGCGAGGAATTTCTCATCCAGTCGCCCCAGCAATTGGGCCGCATCCTCTTTGAGAAAATGAAACTCACGCCCCAGAAGAAGACCCGGGGCAAAACCGCCTACTCCACCGACGTGGAGGTCCTCCAGGCCCTGGGCCAGGAGAGTCCCATCGCCGCCAAGGTCCTTTTGTACCGCAGCATGGGCAAACTCAAATCCACTTACGTGGATGCCCTCCTGAAACTGGCGGACCCGGCCACCGGACGGGTGCACACCACGTTTCTCCAGTCGGTGGCGGCCACCGGGCGTTTGAGCAGCCGGGACCCAAATTTGCAGAACATCCCGGTTCGGGGGGAGTTAGGCGGGCAGATTCGCCAGGCCTTTGTGCCGAACCCGGGACACGTTTTCCTCAGCGCCGATTATTCCCAGATGGAGCTGCGCATCCTGGCGCATTTCTCGGAGGACCCGGCGCTTCTCAAGGCCTTTCAGGACCAGATCGACATCCACCGGCAGACCGCGGCGGTGGTGTTCGGCATCCACCCGGAACTGGTGAGCCCGGATATGCGCCGTCAGGCCAAGGTGGTCAACTTCGGCATCATTTACGGCATGAGCGGGTTTGGCCTGGCCAAACAGCTAAGGGTGAACACCCGCATGGCCAATGAATTCATCCAGCGGTATTTTGCCAAATACTCCCGGGTCAAGGCTTATCTGGAGGAGACCTTGCGGCAGGCCCGGGAACAGGGGTGGGTGACCACGCTCCTAGGGCGCCGGCGCCAGACCCCTCAGATCAACAGCAGCAACCGCATCGTCCGGCAGGAGGCGGAGCGCAGCGCCATCAACACTCCGCTCCAGGGGACGGCGGCGGATATTATCAAGAAGGCCATGCTGGAAGTGGAATCGGCCATGCACGGGGCGGGTCTGTCCGGAATGATGCTCCTCCAGCTCCATGACGAGCTTTTATTTGAAGCGCCCCGGGCCGAATTGGCCGACACCGCCCGCCTGGTGCGCCGGGTCATGGAGGGGATAGTCCGGCTGAAAGTTCCCTTAACGGTGGACCTGCGGGTGGGGGAAAACTGGGGAGAGATGATTTTTTATGTGCCGGGGGGATCAGCCGGCAATCAAAATTAACAAGTAATAACAATATGTTATCTGGATAGCGCCGGGGCTCCTGAAAAAAAAGTTTCGGTAAGGAAAGTTTTTACTTGAAATTTTTCAGCCAATCCTTATAGTTAATCAAAATTAAGGTCTCAGGGCTCCGCCCCCGGAGTCTGAAAAAAAAATGCGGGAGGCCATAATTTTTCTTGATATTTTTAGCCCATTATTATTAAATGTGGGCATCTTACTTACCTTAAACCATCTCTTTGAGAAGGGGGGATAGATGATGAGGAAAGCTTTGGTAAGGAAAGGCTTTGCACTGGCCATTCTTTTGGCGTTTGTTGCCGCCATAGGAATGGGGTGCTGCGACGCCTGCAAGAAGAGCGTAGACGAAGCCAAAATGTACGCCGATCAGGCGTCGGCTTCGGCTGCGAAGGCGGACAGCGCCGCGCGGAACGCCGAAATGGCGGCGGCAGACGCGAAAGCTTCGGCTGATAAGGCTGAGGCCGCGGCTGACCGGGCTGAGGCTGCAGCAGCGAAAGCTGAGGCGTGCCTGATGAAGAAAATGCGGAAGTAAAGCACCGAGGGTTGATCAGCTAATGGGGAGTGAAAAATTCTCTCCGAAAGGGGGTAATCGATGAGGAAGGTATTGAGAAAAGGCTATGCCTTGGCTCTCCTCGCGGTCTTTGCCCTGGTGCTGGGAGGTGCTGGCTGCTGCCAAAAGTACTATGATCAGTGTGCAATGTACTCACAGCAAGCTAAAGCTTCTGCAGATCGGGCAGCTGCGTCGGCAGTAAAGGCTGAAGCGGCCGCACAAGATGCCAAAGTCCCCGTACCGCGCGCTTCCGCCGCAGCCAACAAGGCTGAAGCGGCTGCAGCTCGGGCCGAAGACGCGGCGGCAAAAGTGTGCGCCATGGTGAAACCTTACAAGGGCAAAAAGGGCAAAAAGGCTGCTAAGAAAGTCAAAAAAGCCCCTAAAGCCAAAAAGTAATTCATTACTGAAGTTATCTGGGGTTAACCCCTGTAGTACCCAGATTCAGAAGGTGTGGATTGAGCTTAGGCTCACCACACCTTCTGTCTTTTTAGGTCCAACGTTGATTCGTTCATAACCTCTTCGTCCTCTCCAACCCCGAGTGAAATTCAGGTTGTCAAAAAGGGGGAGCCGGGATCGCGGCAGCGGCCGACTCATACCATGTTCGGAATGTAGGGGCGGGTTTGAAACCCGCCCCTACGTGTGATATCAATAGGTTATCTGATTTGTTTGTTTCATTTCAAAGCGA
>PEWM01000169.1 GCA_002779455.1 Deltaproteobacteria bacterium CG07_land_8_20_14_0_80_60_11 | reverse complement strand
CCGCCTCATTTCCTGCAAAGACCTGTTCATTATTCAGGCCAGTCTGACGGGCGAATCGTTTCCGGTGGAGAAGTTTGGGACCCAAGAGGCCTCAGAAGGCTTGGGACTGTTGGAACTGCAGAATATCTGTTTCCTGGGTACCAGCGTGGAGCGCGGCACGGGTGTGGCCGTGGTGGTGATGACGGGCTTGAAGACCTATTTGGGCAGCATCTCCAGCGCCTTGGTGAGCCAGGAGGTGCAGACCAGCTTCGACAAAGGGGTCACCCAGTTTACCTGGTTGATGATCCGCTTTATTCTGGTTATGGCGCCGCTGGTTTTTGTCATTAACGGCTTAACCAAGCATAATTGGCAGGAGGCGTTCTTCTTCGCCATGGCGGTCGCCGTGGGCATGACTCCCGAGATGCTGCCCATGATTGTGACCGTCTGCCTGTCCAAGGGCGCCATGGCCATGTCTAAAAAGAAGGTGATCGTCAAACGCCTGAATGCGATCCAGAATTTTGGGGCCATGGACGTACTCTGCACCGATAAGACCGGCACCTTGACCATGGATCGCGTCATTCTGGAGAAGCACTGCGATGTTAAAGGGGAAGATGACCAGGGCGTTTTGCTGCTGGCATATTTGAACAGCTTCTTTCAAACCGGGTTGAAGAACGTCTTGGACCGGGCCGTCCTCGCACACAAGGAACATGAAGACTCCTTCAACATCCCCAATTACCGCAAGGTTGACGAAGTCCCGTTTGATTTTGCCCGCAAAGTGATGTCGGTAGTGGTGGAAACCCCCGAGGGAGCTTATCGGCTCATTTGCAAGGGTGCGCCGGAAGAAGTTTTCAAGCGCTGCAACCAGTTTGAATTGCAAGACAAGTTTTATCCCATGGATCATCACGCCATCGGCGACATGGAGGCAGAGTATGAGCAGCTCAGCAAAGATGGCTTCCGGGTTTTGGCCCTGGCCTATAAAGACCTGGAACCGAAGCCGGCTTATTCCACCATTGATGAGAGCGATCTGATTCTCAGGGGGTACGTGGCCTTTCTCGACCCGCCCAAGGATTCCACGGCGCCGGCAATCCGGGCCTTGCACGCCCATGGGGTTTCGGTCAAGATCCTGACCGGCGACAATGAATTGGTGAGCCAGAAGATTTGCCGGGAGGTGAAGCTCGATATCGACCATGTGCTCCTGGGAACCCAGATCGAGGCTATGTCCGACGCCGAGTTGTCCGACGCGGTGGAGAACACCACGCTTTTTGTCCGGCTCACCCCGGCGCACAAACAGCGGATTATCCGGGCCCTTCAGGGGCGGGGACACGTAGTCGGTTTTATGGGCGACGGCATCAATGACGCCCCGGCTTTACACACTGCTGACGTGGGGATCTCGGTGGACTCCGCCGTAGATATTGCCAAGGAAACGGCCGACCTGATTTTACTCGAAAAAAGCCTGATGGTGCTCGACCAGGGGGTAATCGAAGGGCGGAAGATTTTTGCCAACATCCTCAAGTACATCCGCATGGGGGCCAGCTCCTCTTTCGGGAATATGTTCAGCGTGGTGGGCGCCAGCGCCTTCCTGCCCTTCGTTCCCATGGCTCCGATTCAGATCCTGACCAACAATCTGCTCTATGACTTTTCCCAGGTTCCCATTCCGGCGGATGACGTGGACCCGGAGCAAATCGCCCAGCCCCGCCCCTGGTCCATGCGTGAAATTTACCGGTTCATCGTGTTTATTGGGCCGTGCAGTTCCATCTTTGATTACACGACCTTTTTTATGATGCTCTACCTCTTTAACTGCTGGGACAACGCGGCCCTGTTTCAAACCGGGTGGTTCGTCGAATCGATCCTTACCCAGACCCTGATCATTCATGTTATCCGGACCAATAAGTTCCCCTTCCTGCAGAGCCGGGCAAGTTGGCCGGTGATCGTCACCACCACGGTTATTATGATGATCGGCATGTGGTTGCCCATCTCGCCCATCGCCACCGCCCTGGGTTTCAAGACCCTGCCTTCCCTCTATTGGCCCCTGCTGGCCCTGACCTTGCTCTGCTATGTCTTTCTGACCCAAGGGGTGAAGGTCTGGCTGCTGCGAAAATCCTGGATTTGATACGCATCGTCGGAGTTCCGCTAGGTGGTGGTGAAATGCTCAAGAGTAGAGGCCCTCTGCTCAGATATCGCCCGGCTGAGCGCGTTGCTTGCCAGCTTCGACAATTATTACCTTACCCGGAAAAATGCCAGGTTTGATCTTATTATCTGGCACGGGCACTTGTGGGGAGGAACATTTCATACCACTTCGCAGTCAATTGGTAGCACAGGCTTTCCAGCCTGTGCCGGCGCAGGCTAAAGCCTGCGGCTACCAATAATTACTTTTTGATTGCAACTCGGTATCAGATGTCGGGGGTAGCGGAACGCCAATTACTGGTGGAAATGGCAGGGATCCTTCAGGTCGGAAAGTGTTGATAATCTCTGAATATGGAAGGTTTTTGGCTCAGTGATAAGTTTCGGACCAGGGCAGTGAGCAGCACTTTCGTAGGATTCTGATTTGACGATATAGCAACCTACTCTCAAAAAATCTGGCCTGCTTGACAGAATACGGGGATAGCCCCATAAGTTAATGCCTGATACCGGGCGGGGGACGGTACCCGGCCATAGACTCGTAAACGACTGCTCCGGGGAATCTATTCCCGGTTGCGGCTGGTTCTCTCTCATGGCGGCGAGGCCGCCGGGGTTGGGAGGCGTCCCCGGACCAATCTCACTTCACCTCAAAGACAAAGGCATCGAGCGCTTCCGACCCCCGGCCCACTTCGGCCAACTTCCGGGCGCAATTTCCGCAGAGGTAGCGGTTGGGGAATTTGTCCCATTTGACCACCGGCACAGTTTTATAGTTATCTAATCTTTTGGTGGGGATCCCTTTGCCGGTCAACTCGGATTCCACCTCGACCACTCGCCAGCCGACAATTTCCCGGGGCGTGGGGATGGCCGACGCCACCGTCAGACGCTCTATCTGGGTAATCCGCAAGGGCACCTCCCGCTTGGCCTGACAGATGGCGCACTCATAGGTGAACCGGTCGCCCCACCAGATAGTGAGGTACCCATTTTTTGGATGTTTCCGGCCCGTGAACCAATCCACCGCCTCCGGTAAAGAGGGAGCAAAGTACGGTTTGGGCGGTTTTTCATTGAGCAGGAAAAACCGGTTGAAGGCGAAGTCCCTGGGCTTTTTCGCCGCCCGGAAGAAGTCTTCGGCGTAGAGTTCCCGGCCGCCTTTTTTTATCCGGACCTGGTACTTTTGATGGTCAATAGACAGGTGTTTTTCGACAATCTCCCAGGTCGGCTCCTCGGGTGGTTTTGACTTAAAGAGAAAATCCAAGATTCCCATGCGCTTACCTCTCTACCGGGGGCGACGGGAGCCAACCGGCAGCCCGCAGCCCCCCTCTCGCCCCTTATGCGAGGGTGGGAAGAGGAATAGGGGCGACCCGCCGGCTCGCCCTACGCCTCTCTGGCCAGGTTCAACGCTCCTCCCACTGCGAGCAGCCGGCGCTGCCGCGGCGACAGGTCCACCCGGACCCAGATTTCCCGACCTCCCACCTTCAGGGGCAGACGTTCCGCCCCGTCCAGCAGCCGCTCTCGCACCCCGGGCAATTCCAGGGTTTGGTCCTGGGTCATAACGTCGTAATCCCTGGGGTTCTCAAAGGTCACGGGCAGGATGCCGAAATTGATCAGGTTGGCCAGGTGAATCCGGGCAAAACTTTTCACCAGCTTGACCCTCACCCCCAGGTACCGGGGCGCCAGGGCGGCGTGCTCCCGGGACGACCCCTGGCCGTAGTTCTCGCCGCCCACCACCGCGCCTTCCCCCCGGCCCTTGACCCGCTGGGGGAATTCCGGGTCCAGGCGGGTGAAGGCGAACTGGCTGATGGCCGGCAGGTTGCTCCTCAGCGGCAGGATCTGGCTGCCCGCCGGTAGGATGTCGTCGGTGGTGACATTATCCCCCACTTTGAGCCACACTTCTCCACGCCAGGTCTCGGGAAGTGGCGTCAGGTGGGGGAAGGGCACGATGTTGGGGCCCCGGACCACTTCCCCGGCCTCGCCCGGCGGCGGCGGGGGGATGACCGTCGCCCCACCCACCACCAGGCGCCGGGGCCCGCTCACCCGGGGGTAATCCCCCAGGTCCCGGGGGTCGCGCAGTTCCCCGAAGATGGCCGCCGCCACCGCGGTTTCGGGGCTGGCCAGATAGACCCGGTCGTCCTTGGTGCCGCTGCGTCCCGGAAAGTTCCGGGGAAAGGTGCGCACCGACGCAGCATTGGTGGGCGGGGCCTGGCCCATGCCGATGCACCCCCAGCAGCCCGGCGGCATCACCCGGGCCCCGGCCTCAAGCAGCGGCGCCAGGCCCCCGGCCCGGATGAGGTTTTCCAACACCTGCCGGGAGCCGGGGTTGATCTCCAGGCTCACCCGGGGGTGCACCCGCCGGCCTTGCAAGGCCCGGGCGGCGATCATCAAATCCCGAAACGACGAGTTGGCGCAGGAGCCGATGAGCACCTGCTCCACCACGGTCCCCTCCAGTTCTTTGACCGGCGCCACGCGGTCCGGGGAGCTGGGCTGGGCCGCGAGGGGCGCCAGCCGATCCAGGTCCACCTCCTCCACGGCGGCGTAGCGCGGGCGACCCTGGGCCATGAGGGGCCGGAAATCCGGCTCCCGCCCCTGCAACTTCAGAAACCGGCGGGTCTGGGCATCCGCCGGGAAGATGGAGGTGGTGGCCCCCAGCTCGGCCCCCATGTTGGTGATGGCCGCCCGTTCGGGCACACTGAGATGGCGCAAGGCCGGCCCGAAGAATTCCAGGATCTTGCCCCGGCCCCCCTTGACGGTCAGGCGGCGCAGCAACTCCAGGATGACGTCCTTGGCCGACACCCAGGGCCGAAACCGCCCCGTCAGCCTCACTCCCAGGATTTCGGGCATGACCAGATAGAAAGGCTGCCCGGCCAACGCCAGGGCCACGTCCAGCCCCCCGGCCCCAAAGGCCAGCATTCCGGCGCCCCCGGCCGTGGGGGTGTGGCTGTCGGACCCCAGCAAGGTCTTACCCGGGGCGCTGAACCGCTCCAGGTGCACCTGGTGGCTGATGCCATTCCCCGGCGGCGAAAAGTAGAGGCCGTATTTGGCCGCCACCGTCCGCAAAAACCGGTGGTCGTCGGCGTTGCGAAAATCCGTCTGGGGCAGATTGTGGTCCACATAGCTCACCGCCACCTCGGGCCGGGCCCGCGAAACCCCCATGGCCTCGAACTCCAGATAGGCCAGCGTGCCGGTGGCATCCTGGGTCAAGGTATGATCAATCTTGAGCGCCACCTCGGTGCCGGGCGCCAACTCCCCGGACACCAGATGCGCCGCCATCACCTGCTCAACGATAGTCTTTGCCATGGTCCATCCCTTCGGGAAATGGTGTTGCGGAGGGGGTAGGCAGTGGGCGGCAAACGGAAAACTGCTTATAGCTTTAGGCTCACTTTCCCCTCAAGTTTTCCGTGCGTCTTACGCACCAATTAATCAGCGGAATTGGCGGGCAGTGCCCGCCCTACATATCTGCTTTCCCCTCAACCTTCTTAAGATATTCTATCAAAACAGCCGGGCGGTTGCTGCCGATGCCGTCCAGGTTCATGGTCAGGTACGGTTTCAGGGTTTCGATATCGTCGATGTTCCAGACATAGACCAGGAGGCCGTGGTTATGGGCCGCGGCCACCAGCTCCGGGGTCACGTAGGCGTATTGGAGGATCAGGGCGCCGGAGTTGGCGGCCCGGGCCAGGCCCACGGGGTCCGCCGGGCAGCCTACCATGAGGACGCCGGTGTGCAGGCGCGGCTCGGCCTCCTTGAGGGCTTTGACGGCCGGGTGCCAGAAGGAGATGACGGTGGCGGATTCAAAGGCCCGGCGTTCCTGGAAAAACCGCCGCAACGCCCCGGCGGCCTCCGGTTGTTTCAGTTCCACCACCAGGTGGGCCTTCCCTTGCACCAGGTCAAAGACTTCCTCCAGGGAGGGCACGGACTCCCCCCGGCCGGCATCAAGCCGCTGCAGCTCCGCCAGGGTGAAGTTTTTCACCGGCCCCCGGCCGTTGGTGGTCCGGTCCAGGGTTTCATCGTGGATCACCGCCAGGCGGCCGTCTTTGGTCAGCTGGACGTCCAGTTCCACCGCGGCCACCCCCACCGCCAGCGCCCGGCTGAACGAGCGCCGGGTGTTTTCCGGTTCGTCGGCCGGGGCCCCCCGGTGTCCCATAATCTTTGGCATAGTAACCCTTCCTTCAGGCGATCGGCCGGTTCCTAACAGATTTTACCAGGAGTTTGCGGAATAAGATATCCGGCCGGCAGCGTTTTTTGATCTCTTCAAATGACCGGTCGCCCCGCATGACGCGGCAAAATACCTCCCAGGGATAGTCATAGCGCTGCAGGCATCTGAAGGCCAGTGGGCCGAGATAATTGAATATTTTGGAAATTTGGTATGAGGCCGTCAGCTCCGGGGTGATCTCTTGGTCCACCCGGGCCTGGTAGCCGGTGAGCGCCCCGGTCTCCCCCCGGAAGAACCTGAGGATCTGCCCGGCCGCCAGGCGAGCGCTGTGCAAGGCGGAGAAAATTCCTTCCCCGGTCCAGAAATCCGCCAGGCCGGCGGCGTCCCCCACCAGAAGGACCTGGTCCCTCATGATGGGCCTGGGGGTTACCCGGTGGG
>PEWM01000190.1 GCA_002779455.1 Deltaproteobacteria bacterium CG07_land_8_20_14_0_80_60_11 | reverse complement strand
CCGGGGCGCCTGATCCCCGACGGCGTGATTATGCCAATATATTTCATCATGCCGCATGTGGTCATATTTTCCAAGATAAACGGTTCATTGGTTAAACATTCTGCCGCCGCAATCAGGCCAGGGATAACCTGAGGTTCACGCCGCTGAGGATTCCCATGATAAGATGTCTGCACCTCAGGGCAAAAATTTTTTACCCAACCCCGGTTAGGGCGCCTAAAAGCCGCCGCCAGGAGAGTCGGTCCGCCGGTGCGGCAGACCACCCCGGGCTGACGGTTTATCTCCCTTTAAACGTAACTTGCCGTAATATATAATTTATTTACAAAATTTCCATATTCCTTACCCGACCTTGACACCCCTTAAAATAACCTGACGGGAATGCCTGGCTGGCAGCAAACTTGCATAACATTCTTTAAAGAATATAGCGTGGAACCTTGTGGTGCAGATTAACGCACTGGTTCAGAACGCCAACCGCCTCACCCCGACAGGAGTCATACGGTGCTGATACTTACCCGCAAGATTGGCGAAAGTATTTTGGTCGGCGACCACATCCGGCTGGTGGTGCTGGAAATCCGCGGCCGGCAGATTCGGCTGGGCATTGAGGCGCCCGCCGAAATTGTGGTCCTGAGAGAGGAAATCGCCCAGCGCCTCACCGATGAAAACCTGCGGGCGGCCACCTTCAACTACCAGGAGGTGCAGCAGGCGGTCAACGCCCTTACTTTAAAGGTTGCCCAATGCCTAACCTTACCGCCCTCCCGGCCTGAATCTCCGGCCGTTACCATCGAATCCCAGGCTTTAGGCCGGGTGACGGTGCCGGAAGACCGTATCATTACCTTCGCCTCGGGACTGCCGGGATTCCCCGAGGCGCGCCGTTTTGCCCTGATCAATGACCACCTGGAACCGCCGTTTTATTGCCTCCAATGCGTGGATAACCCCTCTCTGGCTTTCGTGGTGGCCGACCCCACCGCCCTGGCGCCGGATTATCGCCCTAAGAACGGCGCGGGCGCCTTGCAGGAATTGCAGGCCAGCAGTCCCGAGGAGTTGCAGGCCCTGGTGACCCTGACCATCCCCCCCGGCCGGCCCCGGGAGATAACCGCCAATCTGATGAGTCCGCTCCTGATTAACCCGCAGCAGAGGTTGGGCAAACAGGTAGTCATCGAGAGGCCGCATTATTCCCATCAATTCCGGTTATCGCCGTGAAACCGGTCTGCCAGCCCCAACCGGGCCCTCAGGGTGAAGTAACGCCAGAACCCCGGTGAGGGGTTATTTTTATGGATATCTCCCCCGTTCCAACTATTAAACAAAGTTAACTCCCCCATCTCCACCCCTCCAAAACAAACCAGGCGGGCCAAAGCCCGCCTGGTTTTTTATCTCTTGGCCGGCAGATTCACATGGGCTTGGTTTCCATGTGGGACTCCTCTCCCAGAAATTTCCAGGGGGAGAGGCCGTTGGTCAGCGAGCCGGTATCGTAGTCGAACAGCTCCTTCACCAGGGCGTTGCCCTTCTTGTAGAGCACCCTTAAGGGGATATCCGCCGGGCAGTTCTCTTCGCACAGGCCGCAGTCAATGCAGCGTCCGGCCATGTGGATGGCGCGCACCAGTTGAAAGATGCTGTCCGGGGGCACCTTCCCGGTGCTCATCAGGTCGGGGTGCTCCAGGGAGCATTCCTTGCAGAAGCACATGGGGCAAATATCCCGGCAGCCGTAGCACTTGATGCACTTATTGAACGCGCCCAGCCACTCCTGAAAGGCCTCTTCTCCCGCCAGGGCGTCGATCCGGTCCACTCGCTTGCTCCGGAGCACCGGTGCGCACTTGTCTCCGGAGTCGATCACCGAAGGCCAGGGGCCGGGGCATTCGCAGTAGTCGGCCTGATCCTGGGGACAGGCCACCCCCACCAGGACCACTTTTTCGGGGTCCAACTGGCCCCACTTGTAGAGCTCATTGAGGCCCCGTTCATCGCAGCCTCTCACCTGAACAGCAAAGGTGGCGTCAGGGTAGCCCTTGGCCAGCGGTTGCAACAACTTATCCAGGGGGTACCGGGCATCCCCCGGGGCGACGATGGCCTGATCCACTTCCTCCGGGCGTTCCGGGGTAAACAGATGGGGCAGCGGGTGGCCGTCCTTCATGATATACCCCAAATACCCCGCCACTTTGCCGTCTTTGAGCAGGTTCCGGACTTTTTCACGCAGCCTATCCATGAAATCGCATCCTTATCTCTTTCTCTGTGGTTCTGGTTATGCCGCTTTGGGCGCGGTTTTCAGGTGCGAGGGGCCCATTTTCTTGATTTTTTCGGTAAACTCCCGCACCACCTGGGCGAATTTGGGACCTTCGGCGGCGGAGATCCATTCCAGGTGCAGCCGGCCCGCTTCGAAGCCGGTGAATTTCAGGAGGTCCTGGAGGAAGGTCATGCGTTTGATGGTCATGAAATTGCCCTTCAGGTAGTGGCAGTCGCCGATGTGGCAGCCGCCGATGAGCACGCCGTCGGCGCCCTTCTGGAAGGCCCGGAGCACGTGATGCGGCGAGACCGTCCCGGAGCACATGACCCGGATAGCCCGGAGGTTGGGGGGGTATTGCAGGCGGCTGACGCCGGCCAGGTCCGCCCCGGCATAGGTGCACCAGTTACAGAAAAAACCAATGATTTTCGGTTGAAACTCTTTTTCGGCCATTTAACAAGTCCTCTATCTGAAATGGGGCGGAGTTAAGCGCCCGCAGCCTCATCCATTTCTGCTTCCAGTTCCGCCAGGGCCTCATCCACCTGGGTGTAGAGCTGCTTGTGGCTGAACCCGAAGAGGGTGATGCACTCGGAGGGGCAGGTAGCGGCACAGGTGCCGCAACCCTTGCACAGGGCCTGGTTCACTTCCGCCAGTTTTTTGTCTTCTATGAAGCTAATGGCCCCAAAGGGACAGTTGCCCACGCAGGCCTGGCATCCGGAACACGTCGCCGGGTCAACCTGGGCCACCACGCCGCCGGCCCGGATGGCATCCTGGGCCAGGACCACCGCGGCCCGGGCCGCCGCCGCCTTGGCCTGGGCGATGGCTTCATCCAGGGGCTTGGGATAATGGGCCAGCCCGGCCACAAAGACGCCGTCGGTGGCGAAGTCCACCGGCCTGAGCTTCATGTGGGCTTCCAGGAAGAAGCCGTCGTTGTTTAAAGGCACCTTGAACAGCTGGGCCAGCTTCTCCTGTTCCTTGACGATGATGGCCGAGGCCAGGGTCAACACATCGGGATTCAGGTGCACGGGAATCCCCAGGATGTGGTCTCTGACCGTCACGGTCAGGCTGCCGTCGGCGGCTTGTGTAACGGTGGGCTTGTTTTCCAGGTCGTAGCGGATGAAGATCACGCCTTTTTCCCGGGCCTCTTTGTAGAGGTTTTCCCGCCGGCCGTAGGTGCGCAGATCCCGGTACAGGATGTAGATGTCCATGTCGGGATTGATCTCTTTGAGCCGGAGGGCGTTTTCCACCGAGTGGGTGCAGCAGACCCGGCTGCAGTAGGGCCGCTCCGGTTCCCGGGAGCCGACGCACTGGATGAAGACCGCGGACTGGGCCCCGGTGACCAGAGGATTTTTTTCCCGCAAGGCCTGGTCCATTTCCAGGGACAGGAGCACCCGGGGATTTTCTTTATAGAGATACTCTTTCGGCTTGTAGGGATGGCCGCCGATGGCAATAATGGCGGCGCCGTGGGCCACCTCGGTTTCCCGGCCTTCGCTGGCGATGGTGGAGACAAAGTTCCCCACGAACCCCGTAACCCCGGTGATGGCGGCGTTGAGGTGGACCTGGACTTTGGGGTGACTGGTCACCCGCTGCACCAGGTCATCCACATAGGGCTGCACCGCTTCGCCGTTCCAGGTATGGTTGAGCTTGCGGGCATGGCCGCCCAGGAAATCTTTTTTCTCCACCAGGGCCACGTCGTAGCCCTGGTTGGCCAGGCCGAGGGCGGCCTCCATACCGGCCACGCCGCCGCCGATAATCAGACCGGCCTTGGTGACCGGCAGATCAAATTCCTGCAATGGCGGCTGCAAGGCCACGGTGGCCACGGCCATGCGGACCTGGTCTTTGGCCCGATGGGTGGCGGCGGCCGGCTCGTTTTGGTGGACCCAGGCGCCCTGATCCCGGATGTTGGCCATCTGAAAGAGGTATTTATTGAGGCCGGCTTCCTTGATGGTCTCCTGGAAGGTGGGTTCATGGGTGCGCGGCGTGCAGGAAGCCACCACCACGCGGTTGAGGTTGTGCTCCTTGATCCGTTCCTTGATGAGTCCCTGGGTGTCCTGGGAGCAGGCAAACAGGCTGTTCTCCACGAACGCCACGTGGGGCAGGGTCATGGCGTAGTCCCGCACCGCCGCCACATCCACCACGCTGGCGATATTGACGCCGCAACTGCACACGAAGAC
>PEWM01000035.1:10073-15637 GCA_002779455.1 Deltaproteobacteria bacterium CG07_land_8_20_14_0_80_60_11 | reverse complement strand
CCTCCTGTTCAATCCGGGAGAGGCTCAGGAGGTCGTCGATGATCTCATGGAGACGGTCGGTTTGCTGGGCAATGATGCGGAGAAATTTTTCCGCATTTTCCGGCTCCTTCAGCGCCCCGGCCAACAAGGTTTCCACGAAGCCTTTGATGGAGGTAATGGGGGTCTTAAGTTCATGGGACACATTGGCCACAAAATCCCGGCGCGCCGTTTCCAGCCGCCGCAGGTGGGTGATGTCGTGAAACACCACCAGGGTGCCGATCACCATACCTTCGGCGTCTCTGAGAGCGGTCCCGTGAACCTGGAGAACCCTTTGTTGACCGTCAGTTTTCAGGGTTACCTCGCCTTCGATGGACTCCTGGGCGGACAGGAGGCGATTTATAAACCACCGCAGCTCCGGGTTGGTCACCACTTCCTGTATAGTGAGATCCTGAACCGCCTCCGGATTGACCCGCAACATCCTGGCGCCCGCCCGGTTGATGGTGATCAGGCGATCCTCCTTATCCAGCGCCAGGACCCCTTCCACCATGCTGGCCAGGATGGCCTCTTGCTCCTGGCCTTGCCGAATGAGGGTGCGGATGCGATCCTCCAGTTGCGCCGCCATGTTATTCATGGCTTCGGCCAGGCTCCCCAGTTCTTCGGAGGCGGGCACGGGCAGCTTGCGGTCCAGGTCCCCCTGGGCAAATCGCCGCGCCCCTCGTTTTAAATCCTCTAAGGGACGGGTGAGACGTCGGGAAATAAAGAGGCTCAGAATTGCCATCATCAGGACAATGCCCGCCGCGCCCAGGCCAATCCTGAAATAAAGGGCCCTCAGGGCCTGGGCCATGGCGGCCATGGGGAGCGCAGCCCGCACCACCCCGACCACCCGGTCCTGTTCCCTTACCGGCACCGCCACATACATCATGTCGTGGCCCAGGGTGAAGCTGAACCGGGTGGAAATCCCGACGCCGCCCTTCATGGCTGTCTGAATCTCCGGGCGGTCCCCGTGATTATTCATGCGCGCCGGGTCCTCGTCCGTATCGCCCGCCACTGCCCCGGAAGGCAAAATAACGGTGAGGCGGGTAATGGTGAGCCGGCCCAATTCCTTGCACAACATGTCTATTGGCGGTCCCCCGGCCGCGAGTTTGCCCCGGAGGTGCGTCTCTACCAGGCGAGCCCTGGTCTCCAAATCCCCGGCAGTTTGCGCCAGATAAAACTGTCGCCAGGATCTGGAGGCATACCAGGTCACCGCCAGCAAAGAAATGAGCGTGATCAGCAGATAAGAAGGGAAAAGGCGCCAGATCAGCCGCTTCCGGGCCATGGCCTAGTCCTTGAAACGGTAGCCGATGCCCCGCACCGTTTCCAGATACTTGCCGCAGGGACCGAGTTTCTTTCTGAGGCTCACCATCTGTACATCCACCGCCCGTTCAGTGACGGAATAATCATCCCCATGGATCTCATTGACTATCTGGCTGCGGGTGAAGACCCAGCCGGGGCGCCGGGCCAGCAGGTTCAGGAGGCGAAATTCCGTGGCCGTCAGGTCCACCGGCTGGCCCTGGACCAGCACCTCGTGGCGCCCCGGATGGATCATCAGTTCATGAATGGTAATCGGAGCGGTTTCCGGAAGCGGTGCGGCGCTTCGCCGCCTTAGCACCGCCCGCAGCCGGGCCACCAAGACCCGGACACTGAAAGGCTTGGTGACATAGTCATCCGCCCCCAGCTCCAACCCAGCCACAATATCAGCCTCCTCCCCTTTGGCCGTAAGCATGACGATGGGAAGGTTCCGGGTGTGGGGGTCCTGCTTAAGAGACCGGCACACTTCCAGACCGTCCAGCCCCGGCAACATCAAATCCAGCACCAAGAGGTCGGGCCGGGCGGCTTTAACGGCCTTTAAGGCCTCTTCTCCGGAAGCTGAGCCGGTAACCTGATAGCCCTCCTTGGCCAGGTTATACCGCAGCAACTCCCGGATGTCGTCCTCATCTTCCACCACCAGGATGCTCTCTTTGGCCATTATCCCCATCCTTTGCAAATCACCCGGCTAATCTTTACTTTAGATACCAGAATAGGGTTCTTTTAAAGCCTGTTAAAAAGTACCTTCAGAACTGAGGTTCAAAGTTCTGGGTTATAGTTTTTCGCAGCAGTTTTGGGTGTCCGGCAGGCGGTTATGGTCCTGTTGGCTCTGCGAGGCTGCGGTTTTTGAGGTGTCATGGCTTTCTTGGTCAGGCTAGCCCCTCTTGAATATCACCTCGGAAGATAGCTCTCCCCGAGAACGTCCCGACAACCTGGCGGAAACTCCCAACAGATTATGGCATGGACTGCTCAAGCCGCCAAGGGCAACTGTTTCATACGCTTCTCCTTGCCGGCCTGGTGGTGATGTGCGGCAATGTCTGCGAGAACGGTGGCCAGATGCGCAACGGTTGCCGCGGCCTGCACGACGGGCTGGGATTTGAGGCGCAGGCGCTCTAAACCGGCGCGCTGTTTGAACAGATTGTACGATCTTTCCATATGCTTACGCAACAGCCGCGCCTGGTCGACTTCCGGGAAGATATCCGGCATCTGGCCAAACTGACCGGAATCAAAGGATATTTCCCGGCCTTGGGGGCAGAGGGGCGCCGAAGCACTGAAACTGCTCAAAGAGTATATCAAGCGCCTGGAAAAGCAGGAAAACCTGGGCTTGAAATCCCCTCTGGGCTGAGAGATTCTTAAGGTTAACCGGTTAGGTTAGCAAAAGGTTAGATTCTGCCATCCCAGAGGATTTTTCAGGCCTGCCTCCTATCCGGCGGCAGGCTAATAACTGATCTGATAGACCGTCTGAATCCGCTGATCCGTCCCCAAATTTGACCCATTGGTCCCAGGGGCGACTACCCGGGAACCGGTGCCGTTATAACCGGTACCACCCTGGATAGCATAATCCTGGCCATACCAGGTTTTCTCAAAGGCCAATAAAATCAAATTGTTCTTGTAAACCTGAAAGGCCGTGCCGGTGATCAACTTGGTATACTTGGCAGACCTGGCGATGACGTGGTCTTGATCGGCGTTGAACCAATCCGTACGGTAGAAAGCGTGCAAGCGGTTTTCGTTGAGGATCTTGATGGGAATCTTGACATCGGCGAACACGGAATAACCTTGGGTCCATAAGGAGTTGGCCCGGCGGCCGATGGGCAGGCCCGGAATACCGGGGGTGGTGGTCCAGTTGCCGCCCTGGTTGCCTTTGGAGGCGAACATCTGGGCGATGAGAGTAAACCAGGGATGCTGGTAGCTCAGAAATCCTTCATGGATTATCCAATCTGGGGAGTAGTTATAGAAGGGCGTCCCCGAAGGATTGGCTGTGGTCGTGAAACTACTGGCACTGGTGTTATTGCCTTTCCCGTAGAGGCCGAAGTAGGTGGCCTGGAACCCGGGCAAATAGTCAGGCAGGGGCCGCACCGTGAAGCGGTATTCCACCGGCTTGTTTTCATTGACCTCCGTGGCATGGTAACCGGCGCCGTTATAGACCCCGATATGCCAGCTGCCGTAGCGGCCGTCATAATGATCATTGCCCACGATTTGTTTGGCATCGGCCAGACGGCCGCCGAAATTCCCCCGGATATTCACCCCTAAATCCGCGGAGTTAAAGACCCCGGCCCGTTCGATGGGCATGGTGCCCTGAGCCCGGTAAGGGTTGATGTGTTCTTCAAAATCCAGCCAGGGGATATGGCCCAGACCGATTTCGCCTTTCATTTGGGTCAGGACCTTGCCCGCATTGGGTGGCCGGAGTTCGGCGTAGAGGTATTTTTGCCGGAATTTCCAGTCTCCTGTGCTATCCTGGGTGAGGTCCGGGGTATAACGGGCGTGTAACCAGGGAGTGATTTCCTTTTCAATGTTCAGATAGCCGCGCTGGAGCGTCCACTGGTTGTAACCGGTATGGCCACTAACATTACGGCCCACCTTGCCTGCTGAGGTATAAAGGGGCGGTCCCATGAAGATGGGCCTGGCCCCCGCCGAATAATCGACATAGGCCAGGACGCCGACTTTCAGGCCTTTCAGGGCCTCGGGCAGCTTCCAATCGGCAGCTTTTTTCTCTACCTGCTTTTCCACGGTCGCGACCTTCTGGTCCACTTGAGAATTGACCTTCTGTTCAACCTCGGTAACCTTTTTATCCACCCTCTTATCCCGTTCTTTTTCCAACTCGTTGGCCTCTTTTCTAATCTGGGAGGCCTCCTCCGGAGTGAGAACTCCTTTGCGAATGAGTACTTCGAGCAGTGGGTCCCCAGCCGCCCGCACGCCTTCTACCCCGGAGGTCAGGCTCCAGGCAAAGACTCCCAGCAATAGGAGAACCGGCAGCCACGGGGAGCTCTGCCGGAATCCGCCCCGGTGATACCGCCGCCAAAACCAAAGAGTTCTGAATTTTGTCGTCATGTTATTCTCCTTGTCTCCAAGATTGAAATCCCGACCCCACGGTCTGCTGTCCCCTCCGGTGAGGTTCAGTAGTGAGAATACCTGGGAAAAGTTTGAGAAAAATTAGGATTTCGTTAATTTTTGGTTAAACAGCTTCTGCCTCCATAACACTACATGCCTTTCCCAAAGGGACAATGAGGGTAGCTGCATTCTGGGCAATCTCGACAGAGGCCGCCATGCCCCAGGAAGGCCAGTTCCTTTTTGCCGATGTGTTCACCTGCCAAAATCCGGGGCAGCACTAGGTCCAGCACCGTTGCCGGGTGGTGGAGGGCGCAGGCCGGCACGCCCAGCAGGGGCACCTCGCCCAGATACGCCACCAGGAACATGGCGCCGGGGAGTACCGCGGCGCCATAATGAATTTCGGTGGCCCCGGCCAGACGAATCCCGTGGCGGGTGACATCATCCGGGTCCACACTCATGCCGCCGGAAAGGAGCAGCAGATCGCAACCCTCGGAAAGATGGCTACGGATTGTCCGGGCGATGGCCTCGGCGTCGTCCGGGAGAAAGTCCACCGCCGCCACTTCCGAGCCCAGGGCTTCCACTTTCCGGCTAAGAATCGGGGCGAAGCGGTCCTGGATCAGGCCGTGATACACTTCGTTCCCAGTAATAATCAGGCCGGCCCGGGCCTGTCGCAAAGGAGCCACGGACAGCACCGCCCCGTTTTGGCGGGCGATGCCCGCCGCCCGTTCAATGGCGGCCCGCTTCATGATGAGGGGAATGGCCCGGGTGGCCGCGACTTTCTCCCCTTGCTTCACCGGCAGGTGGCTGTGCAAGGTGGCGCACATGACCTCATCCACCAGGTTGAAGGCGGCCAGAGCCGGGACGTCCACCTTTAATAGGCCGTTATGGGCGGCGTAGAGGTCGATCTTGCCTTCCCGGGGATTGTTTTCCCAGACGATCCCGTCACCGGCCAGGGATTGCGCCAGGATGGCCGCGGCCTCGTTTTCGTGGATCTCGTCCTCCTCCAGGTCGATCACATAGAGGTGATTCTTCCCCAAGCGCTGCAGGCGGCAAAGATCGTCTTCGCAAACCGCGTGGCCCTGGCGGAAAGCCGGCCCTTTAAACTCGCCCGGCCGGATTTCGGTGATATCGTGCGCCAGCCTGAGGCCCACAGCGTCTTCTACTTTAACGGTTTTAATCATCTCTCTTCC
>PEWM01000035.1:0-10042 GCA_002779455.1 Deltaproteobacteria bacterium CG07_land_8_20_14_0_80_60_11 | reverse complement strand
GGGCGAGTCTGAGACAGTGAGCCGGGGTGGGTCAGGGTTGGCATAAGGCGACCAGTTCATATCCGGCCAGGCGATCTCCTGGGCCCCGGTAAAATAGGCCCCCGAGGCGCAGGGGCGGCAATAGACGGAGCCATTTTGCCTCACTTCCCGGTTATCCCGCACCACCTGCCCGCACTTCATACAGGCGGCCTTGCGGCGGGTCGGGCCGGGCATGTCGAAGGGACTGAGGTTCACCTTGACCTCCTGGACCCGAAACATGACGCTGTCCGGCATGACCTTGTAGGCCTCCAGTTGCTGCCCGCGACGGTCCGGTTCTCCCGGCGCATAAAGGGCTGCCAGCTCTCGAGATTCCTCCGTGGAAATGAGGCGGAAGGCCCGGCCCGTTTCCAGGTTCAGCAGGGTAGCAGCCATGATGCCGTAGTCCACGAACTTGAGGGATCGCCGCCCCAGTTTGACGTTGGTGACATAAGCCACGGCGTCGCCGGTACAGCGGTCCATCTCCACGAAGACGATGAGCTGTTTCAGTTGGGGATACGTCGGCGGGGCCTCGAACTCCAGGAGCCGCAAGCCCAGGAGGGCCAGGCGCACCCCCACGATCTGCCCCGGACAGAGATGGCCATGGGCCGCCACCGAACCGGCCAGCAAATCCTCGAAGGTTTGCGCCGAGGTTTTAGTACTTACGGATTTATCCATCTTGGGCGGCTCCTATTTCAGACCTTCACCAGCTTCACCTGGGTCTGGTAGAATACGGCGCTGCCGCCCGTCAGGTCTACCAGGCCGGTATTTTTCAAGACCGGGTCCACCCGCATGGCGGCGTTGGCGTGAATCCCGGTGGCCCGGCGGGGATCACCGGGGACGGTCACCCCGTCAATGACCACGCCCTCGGCCCCGTAGGCCCAGTGTCCGTGGCCCAGGGAGAAGGCCGTCACCCCCGGCCGGAGGCCCTCCTGGATCCGGACTTTGCCGATCATGGCCTTCTTGTGGCCGTGCCCCAAATCCCAGACGCCTTCTTCATTGGTGGCCGAGATGACCTTCACCCGGTCACCGTCCGCCAGGGCCAGCCGCCGGGCATCCACCGGGGAGATGTCGATGAAATTCTCCGGGTACAGCGCCTCCAGCCAGTAGTTCCCGGAGGTGCGGCTCTTGGTCTGGGAGATCACCCGGTGCGTGATGAGGGTCAGATCAAAGCCCTGGGCCTCGTCATCTAACTTGCGGCCCAGGACGTCGGTGGGGCTATCCATGAAGTGGGCGTGACCCGGATAGGGTTTGCCGGTCATGGAGTTTTTCGTGGTCACCTGCTTCTCCAGGTAGATGCCCACCATTTTCCCATACTTGTTGGCCAGCTGTCCATCTTTGTAAGCCTTCTGGTAATCTTGGAAGCGGCCGCCGCGATTCATGACGTAAACTACCTGGGGCCACCAATCAGGGCCCACCACCGCCTGCCAGCGTTTCAGATCAAAAATGGTGGGCGGTAGGTGACGCCGGGCCTTTTCGAAGACCTTGATTTCTTCGGCACTGGCCGCCGGCACCTTCTCGGAGCCGTCGGGCTTGTCGCCGAAGGCGATGTTGGCCACCATGCGCAGGTACAGATCCTCGTCGCGCTTCAAGTGAAGTCCGGGGCCAAAGGCGTTCTCGCCAAAGCCCGGCAGCTTCATCTTTTCCGCCAGGCCCAGGAGCATGGACTCCAGGGACAGGGGCATCTTCTCGCCATAGACCGTGACCGTGTCCGTCAGGGGCGCCGCCGCCGGTTGCCGGAAAGGGGCCACCTTGGGGGTCACCGAGGGGTGCGACCCGGCAAATTCCCAGCGCTCCAGATACGTCAGGTCCGGAAAGATGTAGTCCGCGTACATGGTGGTTTCGCCGATGACGATGTCGGAGGTGAAGAATAGGGGAAGCTTCTTGGGGTCCGAGAGGATCTCGATGAGTTTGTGCCCCGCGGGCAGGGAATAGACCGGCGACCCCATGTACAGCATGAGCGCCTTGATGGGATAGGGGTAGGCGTCGCCGATGCTGGGGATCACCTCCTGATAGATGTCGCTGGAAAAAGGATACCAGGGGCGCTTGGCCGGATAGCCTTTGAAGATGGTGCTCTTGTCGTACTTGGTCCCGTGCCGGATGATGGAGACGCCGAAGGGTTTCATATGGCCGCTCTGCTTGGTGAGGTCAAAGGGCTTGCCTTCCTTGTCGCCGGTGATGTTCCAGGTGGTGGCCTTGGACAGGCCGCCTTGCCAGTCGTGGTTGCCGATCAAGGTGTTCAGGGTCATGTAGGTGAGGACGTTGTAAAAACCGGAGGTGTGCTGGGAGACGCCCCGATGGATGTCGGCTACCGCCTTTTTGCCGTGACTGGTGAACTCCCGGGCCAAATCCACCAGGTCGGCTTCCTCCAGGCCCGCCAGCTGGGCCCACTCGGAGAGCTTGCGGGCGCCGACGGTTTCCCGGAGAATCTGGAGAACGCTCTTCACCTTGATGCCCTTAATTTCGGTGTCCACCAGCAGGTCGCCTTCCACCGGATCGGTCTCGCTGTTGGGGTCGAAGGGTTTGGGTGCGCCGCCGCTATAGACCAGGAAGGAGTCGAATTCCCAGTCGCCGCCGCCTTTTTTCTTGGGCCGCTTTTCCTTGGGGAGGCCCAGGTCGGAGCCTCTCAAAAAAGGCCCCGGGGTACCGTCCGGGTTGATCTTGACCAGCCAGGCGGTCTGGGTCCAGGTGGGCTCCCCGTCCGCCTTGGCCGCAGCCTGGTTGGCATTGGCGAGATAACGGGCGTCATAACGCTGATTCTCAATGATCCAGTTCATCATCCCTAAGCCCACCGCGGCGACGCCGTTGGGCCGGACCGGCAGCCACTTCCAGGCCCGGGCGGCGCCCTTGGAGCAGCGGGGGTCCACCACCGCGATCTTCAGCCGGCCGTCTATCAGGCCACTGGTAATCTTTTGCCCCCGCAGCGGCGGCCCGTAGTTGGCCTCATAGACATTGGCGCCCACAAACAGGATGAACTCGCAATTGCCGGTATCCCCCTGCCAGTAGAACTTGCTGCCATCCCCAAATTTACCCTCCACGAACTGGTCGCTCATGGCCTTGCAGGTGAAGTAGAGGGACCCCTGGCAGACCGTGGTATGGCCATGTTTGTTGGCCGTGCCCAGCGCGCCGTTGACAAAGCGCTTCAACAGATCGTCCCGCCCCGCTTTGAGCCGGCCCGAGTTGAAGCAAAACTGGTTGTTCTTGGGGCCCAGATCGGGATGGTCCGGGTCGATGAGGTATTTCAGGTTGTCGGCGTGCTTGGCCTTGAAGGCCGCCAACTCCATCTTCTTGCCGGCTACCTGGGCCGCGTCTTCCGCCAACTCCTTGGCGATCTTGGGGTCGCGCAGCACGCAGATGTCCTTCAAGCCCGTAACGTTCCCCTCGCCGAAAAGGTTGCCGCCGTTGACGATTTCAGTGACGGCTTGCTCAAAGGAGATGGTCTGCCACTTATTTTCTCCCCGTTTCCCGGCCCTTTTCACTACCTTGACAAGGCGGTAAGGATCATAGAGCGCCTGGATGCCGGCCTGACCCTTGGGGCAGATGGAGCCTTCGATGGTGGCCGCTTCGGTAATGGCGGTCTTATAAGGGATCTGCGGGGTCATAGTCCAGGGACTGTAGGGGTTGCCGTCGATCTTGGCCAACAACCCGTCCACGAATTTCAGTTTGAGGCCGCATTGGGTGTTGCACTGCTGGCACACCGAGTAAATCTGGTTTTCCGGCAGGTAATGGGTATAGGCGTCCCCTATAGGCAGGTCCAGGGTAGACCAATCAGCCCCACCGGCGGCCAGGGCGAACCGCGCCAGGTAGTGGTTGGCAAGAAGAGATCCGCCCAGGAAAGCGGTGCACTTGAGGAAGTACCGCCGGTCTACCTTGGCGCCGATAATCTCCCGAAATTCCTCAACCACTTTCAGTTTCTGATTAGACATGCTCTTCCTCTCCTCTCCCGGCTTGGATTACCGGCAGCCAGCGGGTGCCGAGCAAGAAGGCCAGCAAGCCCAGGGAAATCACCCATACGGCTACCAGCCATTCGTTCAGATTGGGCGTGTATTCGGGCCTTAAGCGCTGGTGAAAGAAAGTATTCTGCAACCCTTGCAGCTTGTAGACGGCCAGGTCCGGGATCAGGTAGTTCAGGCGCACGGCCAGAAAGGTGATGATAATGAGAAAGCAGGCCAGGGCCACCATCTTGGAATTCTCCGGGTATCTGATGAGGAGAAAGGCCGGGACCAGGCTGCCGATCAAGACGTGGACGATCCAGAAGGCCCACCAGTAGGGTCCGATGATGATGAGGTCCAGACTGGTCACAATGCCCGTGATCTTGGACTGATAGCCCACGAAGATCTGTAGGGCCTCCAGGAACAGGAAGCTCAGCAGAATGAGGAGCACCACGTGCCCCAGGGGGTGGATCAGTTCATCATCGGGCTGATAGAGATAGGCCAAAAAGGTAATGAGCGCCCCGCCGGAGAGGAGCGCCGCCATGATGAAGATGAGCGGCAGCATGGCGCTGTTCCAGAGAGGCCGGTTGTGCAGGATGGCGAAAATCGCCCCATGTGCCCCAAAGAAAATGACGCCGATGGGCAGACTGATATAGGACAGGAAGCGAGTCCGGCGGTGATCCTGCTGCCGATCTTGGGGCGTGTAAGCCGTCTTACCCCAGGCCAGAAAACGATAGACCTTGTGCCCCGCCCGGGCCCCGTCATTACCCCAGGCAATCAGCTGCTCCCGGATCAGAAAGTAGAGCCAGGGCACATAGATGATCCACATGGAGATAATGAAGACCACCAGCCAGAAGAGCATGGAGCCGGGGTTGGGGGTGATGAGGAAGCGATAGACCCGCCAGGGGTGGCCCAGGTCAAGGCTGATGATGAGGAGCTCGCTCATGAGGGTCACCAGTACGGTGAACGCCGCCAGGGGCCCCAAATTGGCCAGCAGCTTGATCCTGAAGACATAGGTGAGAATAGTGATGAGAAAGGCGCCGGCCGTTAGTCCCAAAAAAAATAGGTCAAAGGCCACCCATAACCCCCAGGGCACAAAGGAGCCGTAATTCATGCCCAGATGACCGTAAGCCAGCCGCTGGTACATGCCCCAACTGCCCACCACCAGACCGATGATCGTCACAATGATCAGGTTTCTTTCCCAGTTATTCTTCATTGAGTCTCTCTCGTTACTTCAAGTAATAAACGGAGGGACGCGTACCCAGTTCCTCCTTGAGGACGTAAACCCGGGGGGAGCCGATCATCTCGTACACCAGGCTGTGGGGGTCGGTGCGATCCCCAAAGATGGTGGCCCGGCCGATGCACGAGGTGGTGCAGGCCGGCAGCATCCCCACTTTCAGGCGGTGCAGGCAGAAGTGGCACTTGCGGGCGTTGCCCACCGGGGAGCCGTGGCCGCGCTCCGGCCACTTTTTCCCATACTCCGTCGCCGGGTGAGCCTCGTAGCCGTTAGCCGCCGCCTTCTGGCCGTACAACTTACCATGCAGTTCCGCGGTCTCCGCGGTATACCACTCCCCGAAGTCCGCGGTGCGGGCCGCATAGGGGCAGGCTACCAGGCAGTACCGGCAGCCGATGCATTTGTTGTAATCGATGATCACCGCCCCCTGCTCGGTTTTCCAGGTGGCGGTGACCGGACAGGCCTTGACGCAGGGCGGGTTCTGGCAATGCAGACAAGGCCGGGGCACAAAGCGCCGCCGCACCTGGGGGTAGTGTCCGGTCTCCTCCTCCAGCACCACCCGATAGACCACCCCCGGAGGCAGTTTGTTCTCCGCCACGCAAGCGATGGTGCAGGCATGGCAGCCGATGCACTTGGCGATGTCGATGACCATGCCCCACTTGATGTCCTCGGGTTTTTTCTGCAAGGCTCGTTTCAAGTCCCTCTGCATTCGAACCAGGGGGTCTTCTTGAGGCAAATCTCTCCCCATCTGCGCCTCTCCTTTTATGACGTAAAAATCTTCTAACTGCCTGCATTGACCGGCTGGCCATGGTGACCGTTGCCGGATTTGACCTTGCCCAAGGCCCTGGTCAACTCAAGGGCCACGCCCAGACCTTGTTTCGTTTCTTTCCCCATCATCCGGAACATCATCCCGAAGGGGCCCACCGGCCTGGCTTCCTCCAGGTTCACCTGGGCCGGCACGTCCGAAATCCGGTCGAGGAAATCGACAACCTTCGGGTCGGCGAATTTTTTGACAATACCGTGCATCCGCACGAAGCCGTCGCCGATGGACTCGATATCCTCCGGGGTGTAAACCGAGGCGAGTTTGGCGTACGTATCGAAAATAGCTTCGAAAGATTTGATGACCACGGGGTCGGCGAATTTCTTGACGATGCCGTGCATGCGCACAAAGCCGTCGCCGATAACCTCGACATCCTCGGTTGTATAGGCCGCCGCGATCTTGGCGTACATGTTGAGGATAGCCGCGTTGATGCGGAAGATGCCCTTTTGCTCCAGGTCGTCCAGCTTGTCGATAAGATGCGGCACCGCAAGCTTCAGCAGAGGCTCCAGATCGTGCCACCAGTCGATGGCGTTCTCCAACTGTTCTAGGGACCAGGCAAGATTCTTCATGTTGAGCAGGAGCTGCTTGAGCAGGACAAAGGAGTCTTCTAACTGGAAGCCCGTTTCCACTTCCGCCAGTTCCTCGGTGAGCAGACTGGCGCCGGGTCCCACCAACAGGGAGACATCCCGGCCCAGATCGTGGAGGTTTTCGAAGAAGCGGGTAAAAGTCTCCAATTGAGCTTCCATGGCGGCGACGCTCTCCAGTTTCTCTTCAATACGGGTGAGGCGTTCCAGGATCTGGTCGTCGGTGCTCATGACCGCTTCCTCCTGGCCCGCATGGGTATTTCAATGTCCGGGGAGATAATGCCCCGGACCTTGCCGGCCATGACGAACTGGGATTCCATCGGCAGGTGGCTCCCCTTGAGCATCATATTGAAGTAAACCCACCGGAACATCATCTTGCCGACGTAGTTGGAAAAGCTGACGCCCAGGGTGTCGAACGGACCTAAACCAGGAAAGGGGAATTTCCCCGGTAGCGGCTCAATTTTATAGTTGAAGTCGAGGAGGGACCCCTGGTTGTAGCCGGTCACGACATAGCAGGTGGCATGGCCGTCATAATCAGGCAGCGGCGGCTGCCCGTCGATTTCCCGCTTCAGGTTTTCCGCCAGCACGTCGGCCTCATAGTGGGCCACCGCCCCGGCCTTGGAGGTGGGGAGGTTGGCGGCGTCGCCGATCACATAGACGGAGTTGAATTTTTTGGCCTGCAGGGTGTTGAGGTCGGTCTCCACGTAGCCCATGGGGTCGCCCATGTCGCTGTCCAGGATACATTGGGCCCCGAAATTGGGGGGAATGGACACCAACAGATCGTAGTCCACCTCCCGGCCATCATAGGACTTGATAACCTTTCTGTCAGCGTTTACATCCGCCAGTTGGAAGTTGGGAGTGATTTTGATGTTTTTTTCCGCACACAACTTCCCCAGGATTTCGGCGGCCACGGGCTTGGTGAAGGCCCCAGGCAGCGGGGTGGCCAGTTCAATTTCAATATGGTCTCTGACGCCGTTCACAGTGAAGAACCAATCCGCCATGAAGACGAATTCCAGAGGGGCTACCGGGCACTTGAAGGGCAGTTCGGCGATGTTGAGCACCACCCGGCCCTTGTTGAAGTACTTCAATTTGTCATACAGGGCCATGGCCCCGTCCAGGGTGTAAAAGTTATGGATGTCCTGGCCCCAGCCTCCCATCATGCCTTCCACTTCCTCGGGCACAATGCGGCAGCCGGTGGCGATGACTAACCAGTCATAGGGAAAGGTGTCCCGCTTGGTCTTGACCTGCTTTTTCTCTGGATCGATGCCGACGATGTCATCCAGCACAAAGTTGACCCCGGCCGGGACAAATTTGGTCCTGGGTTTGACGCAGTCTTCCTTGGTGTAGATGCCAAACGGGATAAATAGCCAACCCGGCTGATAATGATGCTCCCAGTCTTTGTCAATGACCGTGATCTCCCACTCTCTCTCGGGCAATTTCTGGCGCATCTTGGCGGCGATGATGGTGCCGCCCGTCCCATGCCCGACAACAACCAGTTTCTTCATTCCCAGATCCTCCCTATAAATTTTTGAGGCCAAACCGCTTCATGCCCCGGTCACCTTCGCCGGGCTGGACAAATTTTCGCTGATGCTTTTCAACCAAAAGTTTAATTCCTCAACATCAAGGGGTTTGACCAAACAGGCGAAGAGATGGGAGCCGATAACTTCTTCTAATCCCGGGTGATATGACAGCTTGGAAACTCCCAACATGTGGAGCTGTGGATGTCTTTTTCTCAGACCACGGAGAAACTGGTTATTTACCGGCACGGTATCCAGATCCAGGATCACGGCAACCTCCAGGTCCTTATGAAGCTCTTGCTCCAGCTCTTTAAGGGAGTGGAGGAGAGAGACGGAATAATTCAGATCCTGAAGCAGGTCGCAGAACTGCCGCCCATGTTGTCTATCGGCATCGACTACCACCACTTTAGGTTTTCCCCGGCTCAATCTCTCGCCCCGCAAAGAATTTGCCAATAAGATAGGCAAGTTCCATGCCCAAGGTTCTCTCTTTGGCAGTAAGCGAGAATTGATGGGATCAAGAGGGTAATGGCTTTAAGAAGGGATGGCTACTTTAGAGGGGGTTATTTCCCGGCGATCTCCGACACATTTGAGACACGACGACGATATATTAAAAATACCAACGAGTTAAGTGTGCCTGAAAATTATACACAGTCCGAGTGGTTCAGACACGAAAATACGCTGCAAGTCGCCGCACCTTTGGCAAAATGCACTATTCTTACAGATTTAATGGGTGGTAGGATCTGACCCGGGGATTTTGTGCTTCTTGAGGATGGCGTAAATGGTGCTGCGGCTGACCCCCAGGCGCTGGGCCGCCAGTTTCTTATTCCCGCCGCATTCATGCAGGATTTCCAGCAAGGCGGTCAGCTCACGCTCGGCCATGGTTTGGGGCGGACTCGGAGAGTAATGCTGCAAAGCCAGGGGGAAATCCCAGGCTTCCAGTTGGCTGCCCTTGGCCAGGACGACGGCATGTTCGATAGAGTTTTCCAATTCCCGCACGTTACCCGGCCAGGAGTAATCCAACAGGAGACGCATGGCCCCGGAACTGATGTCGCGCAGGTCTTTTCCTTTTTCGGCGGCAAAACGCCGCAAGAAATGGAGCGACAGCCAGGGAATGTCGTTTTGGCGCTCCCGCAGAGGCGGAAGCATGAGGGGAATGACGTTGAGCCGATAGAACAGGTCCTCTCTGAAATTGCCTTTTTCCACCTCCCGCTTTAAATTTTTATTCGTCGCAGCCAATATCCGTACATCTATGGTCAGGGTTTGTTCCCCGCCGAGGCGTTCAAAGCGCCGGGTCTGGAGTACCCGCAAGAGTTTGATTTGAGCCGGGGGAGGAATCTCGCCGATCTCATCCAGGAACACGGTGCCCCCGTCTCCCTGTTCGAAGCGCCCCGGCTTCTGGCGCGTGGCCCCGGTGAAGGCGCCCTTTTCGTGGCCGAAGAGCTCGCTCTCCAGGAGCGTGGCGGGATAGGCCGAACAATTGATCACGACAAAAGGTTTTTCCTGCCGGGGACTAAACCGGTGGATGGCTCGGGCCACCAACTCTTTGCCGGTGCCGCTTTCCCCTTGGATCAACACGGTGACGTCAGAGCCAGCCACATCCTGGATAAGCTGGTAAACCAGTTGCATGCGAGGATCTTTGCCGATCAGGCCACCAAAACCGGCTTCCGACTCCACCCGAATTTTCAAACCCCTGAGCTCTTCTTCATGCAAAATGGCCCGCCGCAAGGCTCCGGCATTTTGATTTAAGATCAATCCCACCCAATCCAACCCTTCGGCGTGGCAGGTGATTTCGGCAGGGCAGGCGACGATCGCCGCCCCTTGAATATGGTCATCCTGGAAAGGAATGATTGCTTGCCTGGCGCTATGGAGAAATGCTTCAGGAATTATAGGCGGATGGAAACGGCCCGGAGGGAGTTTAGTAATTGTTTTGATATCCTTCA
>PEWM01000141.1 GCA_002779455.1 Deltaproteobacteria bacterium CG07_land_8_20_14_0_80_60_11 | reverse complement strand
GAACTTTTCAGACCAGTCGCGCATGGGCCTTTGGCCCACCCCTAAAACATGAAAAGATATGGTGGCACAGGTTTTCAACCTGTGCTGAGGAACTTTTTCAAAGCAGTTGTCAGTTCATAGTTTTCAGTAGCCAGAGGTTTTAATTCTGACCACTGACCACTGACCACTGTTTTTCCCCCGCCCTCCCCTCAACTTATTGGACGCCGATAAAAAACGGGCGGAAAGCGGACTCGTCGCGCTTGAGGGCCCGGCGCAGCGCCTCGAGCATGGCGTCCCGGTCCTCGGGCAGCCGGCCGGCCACGTCGAGATAGTTGGTGTAGTGGTCGCTGGCAACCTGCGTGGGCGTCGTGATGTGCGCCAGGAGGGCCATGGTTTCCGTGAGCGCCTGGTGGGGGCTGAGCATCTTAAACCGCCCGGCCTGCACGTCCGCCAGCAAGGGGGTGTTGATCTTGGGAACGAAGGTCCTGAGGCGCACCACGGCCGGCTGCATTTCGCTGATGACCCGGGCGGTCTCCCGGGCGTGCGTCTCGGAGCGGTCCTGGCCGCCGATCCCCAGGATGACGTAGGCGTTGAGGTCAAGGCCCGCGGCCCGGGCCATTCGGCCCGCCCTGATGTGGTCGTGGGCGGTGGCGCCTTTTTTGATCCGGGTCAGGATGACGTCGTCGCCGGACTCCACTCCGACGTGAATCCGCCCCAACCCGGCCTGGGCCAGGGTCTTAAGCTGATCCGGACCCTTGCGTAGGATATACTGGGACGAACCGTAGACGGTGATCCGCTCCAGCCGGGGAAAGATGACGTAGCTGTAGCGGCAGATTTCGGCCAGGGCCGCGGCCGGCATGGCGATGGTGTTGCCCGCCGGGAAAAACAGGGTGCGCACCCGCCGCCCATAGGATGCCTCGGCCTCAATCAGGTCCGCCTTGATCTCAGAGACCGGCCTCACCTTGAACTTCACGCCGTCTTTATAAACCATGCAGAAGGTGCAGAGGTTGTGGGGGCAGCCCACGGTGGCCTGGACGAGCAGGCTGTCGGCTTCACTGGGGGGCCGGTAAATGGGGCCGTCGTAGCGCATGGAGCGGTGCCGGTTGCCGTAGGGCGGTTCGCGCACCGCCTCTACGACCGAAGTCATATCTTGGTATATTATCACACATCCCGGGGTAGACAACCGGATTAACCGGCAACTTCGAAGATTCCCAAGAACCGCCCTTGCCCTGATTATGTGCTGGGCAGCGCCGGGGATTAATGGTAGTATGTCTGTGTCTAAACCAAGTTAGGTGCAAGCAATACGTGGGAGCCAGGCACGAATCCATCATCTGTCCCGGTTGCGGCTGCCTCTGTGACGACCTGGATGTCACCGTCGACGGGGACCGGATTGTCGAGGTCGCCAATGTCTGCCTCTGGGGTGTGAGCCGCTTCTTCCACGCCAAGAAATTTCATCCCAAGAAAGAGCGTCACCGCCTGCTGACGCCCCAGGTTCGCCATCAGGGGCGCGGGGAGACGGTGGCGTATGAGGCGGCCCTGGCGGAGGCGGCCCTACTCCTGAGCCGGGCCCGCCGGCCCCTCATCTATGGGCTGACCAATTCCGGTTGCTTCGCCCAGGAGGCGGCCCTGAAACTGGCCCGTAGTTTACGGGCCCGGCTGGAACCGGCGGATCTGGCCTTCAAGGCCCCCTACTATCAGAGCATCCAGCAGCACGGCCTCGCCTGGGCTCCCCTGGAGGTCATCCGGGATGAGGCCGACGCCGTGCTGTTCTGGGGCGCCAATCCCATCCACTCCGCCCCCCGTCAGGTGGTGCGCTATGCCGTCTTTGCCCGGGGCCGCTTCACCGAACGGGGGATAGAAGACCGGCAGGTGGCGGCGGTGGACATCTACCAGACCGAGCTGGCCCGGTTCTGCCCCCTGTTTATCAGAATCAACCCCGGCCAGGAACTGGACCTGGTCCGGGGGGTCGCGACCATCCTGGCCGGAGAGCCGCCGCCCGAACCCCGGGTTCGGGGAACCGTGCGTCTGGCCCGATTTCTGGCCAAGGCCTCCTGCGGCGTCATCTTTTGCGGCCGGGGCGTCAGTTATAGCCCGGCCCAGGAACTGTTTGACCGGCTGGCCCGCCTGGTGGCATTGCTTAATCAACAGGCGAGGTATTTCCTGTTTCCCCTGTCCGGCGACTTCAACTCCAGCGGGCTGTACCACCTGCTGCTCAATGAGGTGGGCTCTGCCGGGGCGCCGGATTTCGGGGCGGGGGAGGTGACGACCCACTTCACCCCGGTGGATTTCCGGGAGGTGGACGCGGTGTTGGTCGCCGGGGCGGATTTATTGTGGTCCCTGCCGGAGGAGCAGGCGGAGGACCTGAAGCGCCGCCGGGTGCCGATCGTGGCCTTGAGCCCGTTTGCCAACCGGACCACCGGCCAGGCCGCGGTGATCTTGCCGACGGCCCTGGCCGGAATTGAGACCGCCGAGGTGGCCTACCGGATGGATGGGTTGCCCCTGGTCCTGAAGCAACTGGTACCCTCGGCGCTGCCCCCGGATCACCAGGTGCTCACGGACCTGCACCGGTTGATCGGGGTGCAAGATTGAGGTTGACCGGGGTGAAACAGTGATCATAGGGCGTGCATGCCTGAAATGGCGGCCACGGGCCGCCCTATGGAAGGTCCATCCATTACGTTACACCACACTGGTAGGTTGGAGCCTGCGCCATGCGTCTTAAGATTGCCGGGGGACGCCTGTATGACCCAACCTGCGGCTGGGATGGGGAGGCAGGCGACCTCTACATCGAAGACGGGCGGCTGGTGGCGCCGCTCCTCGAGGTGGACCGGGAGATCGAGGCCCGGGGTCAGCTCGTGACCCCCGCGGGGATTGAGCTCCGGGGTCAGGTGGCCGCCTACGGCCTCAACTTCCTGCGTTTAACCAACGGGGCGCCCTCTCTCCGGGAATTGGGGGAGAGTTATGCCCTTCTGGGATATACGCATGTCCACGAGCCGTTTTTGACGGGCTTAACCGCGGGCTACGTCCAGCGCCAGCTGGCGGGCCTGCCCGTGGTGGACACCTCCGCCTCCCTGGTCCTCAACCTGCGGGAGTTCGACCAGTGGCTGCGGTCCCCGGAGCACCTTCAGGAGGTGGCGCAAACCCTCCTGTATCTGCTGGACGAGACCCGCGCCCTCAATTTCCGGGTGGTGGAGCCCTTTGTCCGGTACCGGCAGGGTTTTTATGCCCACCGCACCATCGAACCGGAGAAGGCCCTGGAGGTCCTGGCCGGCCTGGCTCGGATAACCGGGTCGCCCCTGTGCCTGGAAGCCTCTCCCGAGGTGCTGCGGGCCCGTTTGCCGGAGCCCACCGCCTTCCATCTGGCCGCCCTGGGCCCGGCGCTGACGGACGATGAGCTGGTTTCGGCCGCCCTGGCCCACCTGGAGGCCGGCGCCACGGGGGACCTGGGGCTCATGCTCCCCGGACCCCAGGCCGGGGCCGCTCAGCTGCCGGTCCGGATAGACCTGGGGTGGTTCCGCCCCCTGGACCTCAACCCACCGGCGGATGAGGCCGCGGGCCGGCGGGCCCTGGCCCTGGCCCTGTGCTGCCCGGGCTCCCAGGCGGCCTTTTCCGGGGCCGGCCTGGCCCGGGCGCCGGTGACCGAATACCCCCGGCTGTTCTCCTGGCTGTGGGACCACGCGGCCCGCCGGCAGGATTGGCATGACGACCTGGGAGCGCGGCGATATTCGCTGTCGGATTGGGTCTGGGCTACCCGCGCCCTGCCCGCCCGGCTGCTGGGCCTTGAGGACCGGGGCCGGCTGAGTATAGGCGCCCGGGCCGACGTGGCCATCTATGACGTGCCGGCGTATGCCCCCCCAGGCCAGTGGCGCCGCTACCTGGGCCGCTGCCGCACCCTGCTCAAGGCGGGGGAGGTCGTGGTAGACAACTTTAGCCTGGTGAACCCGGAGGCGCCCCGGGCCACGTATTACCGGCAAACCGGGGCAAAGGCCACCCCCATGCTGGCGGAAATCTGCCGGTTCCAGAGTATGCGCCGGGAAAACCTCTGGGTTAAGGAAGGTTTGGGCGGACCCTGGGTGGGAGTCTAAAAGGGTTTTCGGTTTTCGGTTTTGGGTTTTGGGTTTTGAGAGTGCGATAGGAAGTAGTTATTTCTCGGAGCGTTAAATCAATTCCACCTTTTTCCCCCTCTCCCTTGAGGGTCAGGGTGAGGGTGAAAGTTAATCTATTTAGCGCTCCCAGGAATGAGTATTTGATTGGTAACATGAGAAGGGAAAATGGCGTAAGGTATGGCCGCGGTGGAAGAACTCCTGGAATTTTTGCCCGGAACCGATTGCCGGCAGTGCGGCGTTAGCTGCGCCGAGTTCGCCGGATTACTCCTGGCCCGGGAGGCGGCCCCGGAGGACTGCCCGGTCCTTCACGAGCCCGATTATGCCGGGTTTATCGAGGCCCTGCACGAACTC
>PEWM01000029.1 GCA_002779455.1 Deltaproteobacteria bacterium CG07_land_8_20_14_0_80_60_11 | reverse complement strand
TGTGATTGCGACTCGGTATAGGAGGGCCGCCCCGCCGGGTTCTCCCCTCTCATACCAGGTTGGTCTCAGAAAAGTATTTTCAGGTTCGGAGAATGGTTTTCCAAGACACTAAAATCTGTGCATTTTACGCACCCTGAAGTGGCGCGTGAAACACGCCCTATGACTTCGCACCTTGGTCTCAGCTGATCTCGGCGTCGGAGAGATAACAGGCGGGGTCCGGGGCCCAGAGGTCCCCGGTGAGGGCCTCGGCCCGCACCCGGAAGTTGCCGCCGCAAATGTCCAGCCAGCGGCACCCGGCGCAGCGGCCGGTGACGTAGCGCTTCTTGTCTTTGAGGCGGGCCATGAGGGGGTTGGACAAATCCGTCCAGATCTGGCTGAAGGGGCGCTCCCGGACGTTGCCGAAGGACTCGTGGCGCCAGAACTGGTCGGCGTGGACCTGGCCGTCCCAACTGACGCAGCCGATGCCCCGGCCCGAGCTGTTGCCTTCGTTCATCTTCAGGAGTTCCAGCACTTCCGCCGCCCGGCGGGGGTCTTCCCGGAGCAGCTTGAGGTAGATATAGGGGCCGTCGGCGTGGTTGTCCACCGTCAGCACTTCCACCCGCCGGCCGGCGTCAAACAGGCGCCGGGTGCGGGCGCAGATCAGGTCCACCAGTTCCCGGGTCTGCGCATGGGTCAGCGCCTCTTCCATCAGCTTGCTGCCCCGGCCGGCATAGACCAGGTGGTAGAAGCAGATGCGGGGAATGTCATATTCTTCTACCAGGTCGAAGATGGCCGGCGCCTCCTGATAATTGAGCCGGCTCACCGTAAAGCGCAGTCCCACCTTGAGCCCCATCTCCTGGCAGTGGCGCACCCCGGCCATGGCCGCGGCATAGGCCCCGGGTTCCCCCCGGAACCGGTCGTGCGTAGCGGCGGCGCCGTCCAGGCTGATACCCACATATGACAGGCCCAGGTCGCGCCATTGCCGGGCCCTCTCCCGGTTGATGAGGGTGCCGTTGGTGGAGATCACCGCCCGCATGCCCTGGGTCACGGTAAACGACACCAGTTCCGGGAGGTCAGGCCGCATCAGGGGTTCCCCCCCGGAAAACAACACCACCGGCACGCCGAAATCCTTCAGGTCGCGCAGCAGGGCCAGGCCTTCAGCCAAGCTTAGTTCATCCGGCGCCGCGCCCGCGGTGGCCTTGGCGTAACAGTGCAGGCACTTGAGGTTGCACTGCCGGGTGACGTTCCAGACCACCACCGGTTTTTTGTCCGCCGAGAACTGGAGGAGGTGGGAAGGCAGATCCTGGGCCCGGCGGTCCCGGTAACGCAGCACATCCCCGGCTTCCACGGCGCCGCAATAGAGTTTGGAAACTCCGATCATGGGACGGTCTGCTCTCTGAACAGGGAGGTCTGGTAGTGTTCCCGAATGACCCGGTTGAGATAAGCATCCAGGTCGCAGAGGGCCTCCCGGGTCAGGATGAACTGGTCCTGGGAAGTGCGGTCCCGCACCAGTTTGAGGGCGTATTCCAGGTCTTTGCCCATCTCCTGGCAGACGGCCAGGGCGGAGGTGTCCCGGGCCACGGCCTGCTGGAGAATTTCATCCACGGCATCCGGTTCAAAATGCAGTTCGATCCCATGGTTGTCCAGGAATTTTTCTGCGAAACGGCGCACCTGGTCATGGAGCCGGGCCAAATCTTCAATCGCGGTTTTCAAGTCGCAGTCCCAGTGGTGGTACTGGCCGGCCAGCAATTCCACCCTGGCTTCGGTCAGCGGCAGGTGGTAGCGGTTGAGCAACTCCGGTTCCCGGCGTCTGATCGACTCTTTCAGGATCTCCCGCTCCTTAACGGCCGCCTGACCGAATCTCGCCAGGCGATCGGGGTCCTCGGGGTCAGCCAGCAGGCGCTCCAGTTCCTCCTCGGGGTGGTCCACGAGTTCCGGCGTGACCACCACGTGCTTGACCTGGGTGGAGGGCAGCCGCTTTTCGAACTGAATGAGCACCCGTTCGATAACGCTCACCAGGCCCCGGGCCCCGGTTTTCTCGATGGCGGCCTGGGCCGCCAACATCTTCAGGGCCGCGCGCTCAAAGGTGATGTCGATGCCGTAAGCCAAAAAATCCCGCTTTTTGCTGGTGATGATGGGGTTGTTGGGGTTTTGCAGAATCGCATAGAGATCATCGGCCGAGAGTTCCTCCAGCACCGCGATCACCGGCAGGCGGCCCACGAATTCCGATTCAAACCCATACTTGATCAGGTCTTCCGCGGTCACGTGCTTGAGAAAAGTCCGGTCCAGCTCCCGGGAAGTCATCTCGCCCCGGAAGCCGATCTCCTGCTTGCTGAGGCGCTCCTTGACCATCTTGTCCAGGCCGTTGAAGGCGCCGCTGACGATAAACAAGATGTGCCGGGTGTTGAGGGTGCGCTTATCCTTTTTGCCGGTGCGGCGGTAGTGCTCGATGGCCTGAATCTGGGAGACCGGGTCATGGGCCACCTTCAGGTCCACCTCGGTCTCTTCCATGGGCTTCAGCAACGCCCGCTGGACCCCGGTGCGCGACACGTCCGGCCCTCCCCAGGCGTTCCCGGAGGAAGCGATCTTGTCGATTTCGTCGATGTAGATGATGCCGTATTGGGCCAGTTCCAGGTCGTCGCCGGCGGCATAAACCAGGTCCCGGACCAGGTCTTCCACGTCACCGCCTACGTAGCCGGTTTCGCTGAATTTGGTGGCATCGCCCTTGATGAATGGCACCCCGATTTTCTTGGCGATGAGTTTGACCAGGTAGGTCTTGCCCACGCCGGTGGGGCCGATGAGGATGATGTTGTTCTTGATGGACCCCACCCCGGGTTCCGGGTCCCTGTCTAACTCCAGGGCATGGCGGATCCGGTTGAAATGGGTGCAGACCTTAGTGGCCAGGACGCTCTTGGCCAAGTCCTGCTTGATCACGTACTCATGCAGATATGCTTCCAACTCCTCCGGTTTCAGGTCGAATTTAATCCGGCCGAGTTTGGCGCCCTTACCTTGACCTTCGCCGTCTATCTCCGGTTTGGCGACCCAATGCGGCGCCAGCACTTTAATACGGCTGCCATATTTCTTGGTGAGGTAATCACTCAGTTCTTTTTCCAGTTCTTTGGGGTCGGGGATTTTTTCCATGGGCTCACTGGTATTGGCTGACTCCATAAATAGTTCAAAGCCGGCCTGGCTATTTTCTTAAATTATAATCCTCTGCCGGGATGGGCGCAAGAGAGGCGGCAAGAGGTTTGACCCTGGAATAATTTGGTAATAAAGCCAGTTAAAGGTATCTGACGATCAGCGGATGTAACCGGTAGCCGACGAACTATTCGGATTTATTCCTCTTCTTCCGGCGCTTGCCGCAATCGGCCTCCAACTCGGAATCGATGCGGACCTTTTTATCCCCCACGGTCAGGGTGGCCAGGGGAACCGGACCGCCGGAACTGGCCAGGTCGCTTTCGTCCGCCCCGCAGATTTGCCAAGGCTGGGGGATCTCGACCTCCTTGAGCAAGAGACGGGTCGCGTAAACCATCAGATTGATCATTTGGGTGATGGTCAGAGCAGGTATATTACATCATTTTCAAGAAAGACGGCAAGGTATTTGAGGAAAAGATAGGCCGCCAATATGCGGATGATATGACTCATCTTCGACAGTTCGCAGCTGTTTTTAAGGGTTTTTGGGGCATAAGTGTTTGAATTTATTACCCCAGGGTCCGGCTCTTGGGGTAAATGTAATGGACAACTTATCGCATTGAGGCCCCGGATAAAGCTTGACATTAATCATATTATAAAGCCATAATAGCGGCATGTTCGTTCGGATTAAACGTAATGTCAGCAAAGGCGTCGCTTACGAGTATCTGCAGATCGTCCGCTCCTACCGGGAAGGCGGCAAGGTGCGGCAGCAGATCATCGGCAGCCTGGGGCGCCGGGATAGGCTGGTGGCCTCGGGAGACCTGGATGGCTTGCTGAAGAGTCTGGCTGGCTTCAGTGAGAAACTCCGGGTGGTGGAGGCCGTCCGGGAGTCGGGATTGGCCGCCCGCACGGCTCAGTAGTGGGGCCCGGCCCTGGTCTTTGGGCGCCTGTGGGACCGGCAGGGGCTCCCCGGCCTGCTCCGGAAGCTGGCCCATGACCGTAAGTTCGAATTCGATCTGGAACGGGCTACTTTCGCCATGGCACTGCAACGGTTGTGCGCCCCCGGTTCCGATCTGGCCGGCTCGGAGTGGGTCAAGACGGTGGCCGCGCCGGGGTTCGAGGGCCTGGCCCTGCAACACTTTTACCGGACGGCGGGGTTTCTGGCCGGGGTGCGGGAGGACCTGGAAAGCCGGCTCTTTCACCGGGACCTGAACCTGTTCAACCAGACTCTGGACGTGGTCTTCATCGATACCACCAGCCTCTATGTTTATCGGGATACGGAAACGGAGTGGCGGAAGCGGGGGTACTCCCGGGATCATCGTCCCGACCTGCCCCAGTGGGTGTTGTGCGTAGCCGTCAACGCCCAGGGCTGGCCCATCGCCTGGGAGATCTTTCCCGGCAATACCGCGGACCAGAAGGCCTTGCGGCAGGTGGTGGCGGTGCTCCGGCCGCGGTTTCGCATCCGCCGGGTCACGGTGGTGGCGGATCGGGGCATGATCTCTCAGGACACCATCACGATGTTGACCGAACACGACCAGGCGCCCTTTGACTATGTGTTGGGCTGCCGGATGCGCCGCCAGAAGGAAGTGAGCGAGGCGGTCCTGGCCCGGGCCGGGCGCTATCAGCCGGTGGCGGACAACCTGGAGGTCAAAGAGGTGCGGGTCGGCGCCAGGCGGTATGTCATCTGCCGCAATCCGCAAGAAGCCCTCAAGGATGCCGCCACCCGGGAGGCCATCTTGGACAAGCTGAGGCAGACGGTGGCGAAGCAGGGTCCCAAGGCGGTCATCGGCAACCGCGGCTATGCCCGGTTTCTCAAGGTGGCCCAGGGCAGCGTCAGCGTCGATGAAGAAGCCGTAAAGCGAGATGCCCGGCTGGACGGCAAGTTCGTCCTGACCACCAACACCGATCTGCCTACGGCGGAGGTGGCCCAGACCTACAAGAGCCTGTGGCGGCTGGGGTTCGCCCTCCCCCGACGGTCACCCCTTTGGGGCCACTGCCGGAACCCGGCCCTGCCGGAAGTGGCGCGTAGTGGTAAAGCTTTGTTCACAAGCCTTAACATATTGTTATTTCAAAACTATTTTTTGGCAACTGTCGAAGATGAGTTTGATGGTTTCATTGTCAGGGCGCAGCGTGCTGTGCCCTCAAGACCGGAGTAGCCATGCGACTGCGCACGTATCTGATCCTGTCCTATCTGGCGCTCATTGCCATCTTATTTGCCGGCGCCTGGTTCATCGACGCCCACGTGATGGGCGAGCTCACTAAGAGCGCCATCAAAATCGCCGACCAGGCCGTCAACGACCTGACCGCCACAAATATCCAACATTCGGATCGAATCCTTACCCGTATGGGCGAATATGTCGTCAAAGACAAGGCCGAAGACGTGGCCCGGGAGTTGGGCTATGTCTTGAAAGGAAAAAAAACCGCTGATTACGCCAAACTGCGCCGGGATCCCCGGCTCCGGGCCATCGCCATCCAGTCGATTTACACCCCGCACGGTTCGGCGGGATATACGGATTTATATGACCAAAACGGCTACATCCTGTTTCACCCGGACAAAAACGTCGAGGGCCGGAACCAGATGGATTGGGAGAAGGAATACCCGGAAACCACGGAGATGATCAAGCGTTCTTTTAAAGAGAACTATGTTCAGGGGTTTTACAAGTTTTTCGATAGGGACAAAAAGGAGAGACAACGGTTCTCGGTGCGGGTCCATGTCCCCGGCACGCCGTTCATCGCCGCGGCCATCGTCAACCTGGATGAATTTTTCCTCCCGGCGCAACAGCGGCTGCAGGAATCCGGCCAGACCGCCTCGGTGCAGGCCAAGCAAAAGATCGAGGCCCATTATGCCGCCCTTAACCGGGAGGTTATGATCGGCGGCCTCTTGGCCGGCCTGGCCCTGTGCCTCGTGGGCGGCTTATCGGGGTTCTGGTTCGCCGCCGCCATCTCCCGGCCCATCTCCCGCCTCCGGGATGGGGTGCGGCAGGTGGGGGAAGGCGATTTTGCGGTGGCGGTGCCGGTCCGGGGGGTGCGCGAGGTGGCTGATCTGGCGACTTCCTTCAATGAACTGGGACAGCAACTCACCGAATACATTGAAAACGGGATTTCATCCGGGATACCTTCGGGCGCTACGTCACCCAGGAAGTGGTGACCAAACTGCTGGAATCCGAAGGAGCCCTGGAAATGGGCGGCGAGATTCGGGAGGTCTCTCTCATCATGTCGGACCTGAGAGGCTTCACCGCCATTATCGCCGAGATGGACCCGGAGGACGTCATCATCTTTCTCAACCGCTATTTGAGCCGGATGATAGCCATTCTCCTGGATCATCGGGCCGTCATCGACGAAATCCTCGGTGACGGCATCCTGGCCTTTTTCGGCGCCCCCGAACCCCTGGAAGATCACCCGGCCCGGGCCGTAGCCTGCGCCCTGTCGATGCAGGCGGCCATGGACGGAATCAATGCCGAGAACGAGGCCGACGGCCTGCCCCGTCTGGCCATGGGCATCGGGGTGAACACCGGCTCGGTGGTGGTGGGCAACATCGGTTCGGAAAGGCGGACCAAGTATAGCGTGGTGGGCTCTGATGTGAATTTTGCCTCCCGCCTGGAAGCCTTTGCCCTGGCGGGGCAGGTGCTCATCAGCGCCGCCACCTTCAGCCGGGTGAGCGACCTGGTGGAAGTGGACAAGGTCCTCACGGCGGAGATGAAAGGGTTGCCGGGCCAGGCCACGCTCTATGACGTCCGGGGCATCAGCGCGCCTTACCCTATCCGGCTCCCGGACAAGTCGGAGAAGCTTAAAAAGCTGCCGGAACGGATCGGCGTCCGGATCCATCGCCTCAAGGACAAGATTATCACCGACGCCACCGGCCGGGCCTGGGTCACGCATCTGAGCGATACCGCCGCCCAAGTGACGTCGGAGGACGCCCTGGAAGCCTGGGAGGACCTCCGCCTGGCTTTTCTGGACGACAACCAGGAGCCGACCCCGGGCCATATCTATGGCAAGGTCACCCGGGTGACGCCCCTTAAGGATGGCCGGTTCGAGGTCCTCGTCAGCTTTACTTCGGTGCCGGCGGAGATCTACCGGACTTTCCGCCACGACCCGGGGCCGGCCTGAGCCCGGACGGCTGGCCTGGTCTGAAAAGTTCAAGGTTCAAGGTTTGGTTAATAAAGAATTCGGACCGCGCCCATGATAAAAAGCCCGCCGCTTTTCATACGTTATGGGTGGGCCAAAGGCCCATGAGGAACTGCCTTAAAACCGCGGCAGCATACTATCAATCACTGTGCGAAGCATGACTCTGTGCCGGTGAATGGCCCCCAGCCGCTCTCCGGAGCCACCCCGCCCCACTTAACCTTCCCCGGCCCCCCCAAAAAAAATCACCCCGCCGCGCCGGGTTTGACCCGTTGGCGGGTTTAACTTACTGAAGCCCGGATTCCCGGACTGAAAAAGTAAAACCGAAAATAAGGAGTTACCGCGACATGAAAACAAGTAAGATTTCCATCGTGATGCTGCTGGCCCTGACGTTGACCCTGGGTCTGGCGGCGTCCTCCTGGGCCCGGCCCTTTGGCGGCGGCATGGGGTGTGGAATGATGGGCGCCATGAACCTCACCCCGGACCAAGCCGGCAAGTTCTTTGACCTTAAGGAGAAGTTCAGGAATGACACCGCGGCGGCGCGCAAACAGATGATGGTCAAACACGCGGAGTTGGCGGCCCTGTGGAAGGCCGAAAAACCGGATCAGGCGGCCATTACCGCCAAGCAGAAAGAAGTCAACGCCCTCCGGGACCAGATGCAAGAAAAAAGGACGGCTTTCCAACTGGAAGCCCGTAAGATCTCCCCGGAACTGGCCCAAGGTTTCGGTCGCGGCATGGGTCGCGGCATGGGTCATGGCGGCTGTCCCATGGTCGGCCCCGGCGGCGGCATGGGCCCTGGTGCCGGTCCCGGCCCCGGTGCTCCGGCCAAATAAGCCATCTCCCTTCTCAACTAACCCACCTCCTGATGGTGAGGGGTTCCCCAACCGGCCCCTCACCTTTTTTCATTTTTCCGGCGGCCCGACGCCCGGATCACCCCGCTTCTCCGTCGTCTCCGTCCACAAATTTGGCCTCCGTAGACGGTGAGTTCTTGAAAATCTGCCAATTATGTCGTAAAGTTAAAAAAACCCCATTAATTTTTGGCAAACATTTTAACGCCCATGGCAGTATTATCGATTTGTAAATTACCCGATCCGGTGCTGCGGCAAGAGGCCCGGGAGATCACCGAGATCAACGGGAAGTTGCAGCGTCTCATCATTGATATGGCCGAGACCATGTACGCCGCCCCGGGGCTGGGGCTGGCGGCCAACCAGGTGGGTGAACTTAAGCGTCTCATCGTGTTCGACGTCTCTCACAAAGAGGGCGGGCCCCGGAAACTCCAGGTGGTGCTCAATCCCTGCATCGTCGCCGGGGAAGGGGAGATCATCTATGAGGAAGGCTGCCTGTCGGTACCCGACTTTTCCGCCGAGGTCCGGCGTCATGCCAAGGTGCTGATCAAGGGCCTGGACCGGGAAGGGAAACCCAGGGAAATTACCGGAGAGGGGTTGCTGGCCGTAGTGCTCCAGCATGAGATCGATCATCTGAACGGGATTCTGTTCATCGATCATATCAGCCGCCTCAAGCGGGGGATCTTTTTAAGACGTCTGAAAAAACAGGCGGCGGCCAGGTGAAATCAGGACCCTGGCGCCTGATCTTCATGGGGACTCCCCAGTTCGCCCTGCCGTCTCTCGAGGCCCTCCTGGCCGCCGGGGAAGAGGTGGCGGCCGTGGTGACCCAGCCGGACCGGCCCCGGGGCCGCGGACAGCTCGTTACCGCCTCGCCGGTGAAGGAACTGGCCCTGGCCTGGAACCTGCCGGTGCTGCAACCCCAGCGTCTCAAGGACCCGGAGTTGATCGGGCGTCTCAGGGCGCTGGCCCCGGAGATTATGATCGTGGTGGCCTATGGCCGGATTCTCCCCCACGAGATACTGGCCTTGCCGTCGGTGGGCGCCCTCAATGTCCATGCCTCGCTGCTGCCCCGCTACCGGGGAGCGGCCCCCATTAATTGGGCCCTGATCCGGGGGGAAAAGGAGACCGGGGTGACCATTCAGTGGCTCCGGGACGAAGTAGATTCGGGACCGATTTTTCTCCAGGAGCGTGTGCCCATCGCCCCGGCGGACAATTCCGGGACCCTGTACGACCGGCTGTCGGAGCGGGGGGCGGCCCTGCTGGTCCAATCCCTGGAAAGGCTGCGCCGGGGGGAAGCCGTCAAGCTGCCGCAAAACGACGCGGCGGTGACCCTGGCCCCGCCCCTTTCCCGGGAGATGCGCCGCCTCCTATGGGAGCTTTCGGCCCCGGCCGCGGCCGGCTGGATCCGGGGCCTGGACCCCAGGCCGGGCGCCTACACCCGGTGGCAGGGCCGGGTGCTCAAGTTATTCGGCGCCCGGATCAAAAAAGGCGAGGGGCGCCTGGGC
>PEWM01000278.1 GCA_002779455.1 Deltaproteobacteria bacterium CG07_land_8_20_14_0_80_60_11 | reverse complement strand
CCTTTTAATGAGATTACTTATTCTTAGAGAGCTCACCGCCGCTTTTATTTTTTGGAACTTTTCTTGAACTTTCTAACCAAATATAGAGACGCGCCATCCTATTATTAAAGATATATTCGCCGCGAATCTCTCCTCCTCTAATAACCTTCAACTTCATCATTCTTTGAAGGAAATTATTAAATTTCCCTTTTTCCATCTCAGTGAGTTTAGAAGCCACTTGTTCCTTAGTAAAATTCATTTCCGCTGGACCTAACATTGCAATTTTAGAAAGAATTGATTGATAGTCTTTACTCTTAAGAGCCTTGTATACTTGCTGATCGACATATTTTGTTCCAACATCATCTGCCGCCGTTATTACTGATAAGGCAGCATCCATTCCATCGATTATATTATCTTTATCAATCCAATATGCAGCATCTCCAACTAAGTGCATAATCTTAGGAAAACCAGCCGAATGACGAGTTAAAAAACTCATGGCAAAATCTTCAATGCTAATATTGACAGATGTAAAAGCCCGTTGAAAAAACTCTTTCATTTCAGCTTCAGTTAAAGCATCGATCTGAACAATATCAAATAATCTTTCAACAGGACGATGTTTCTGAATCATTTCTCGCCGCCTTTCTTCGACGCCGCATATCATCAAAAGCAAAGGAACTGGCGTCGCGGCAAGTGCATTTGTATCAATGATTCCTTTTATAAAATGAGAAAACTGAGGGTCAGCAGTTATTCCATTGATTTCATCCAAAACCAGAAAAACCCCTTTTACACCTGTATCCTTAAGGTGCTCAATGATTTCAGAAAGGAAGTCTAACATTCCAAAAGGTGTAGAAAAGTTAGGAGCATCATTTTTTAAAGCTTCAGCATTAATCGTAAAGCCAAACAATTTCTGTTCCCCTATATATTTTGCAAGCCAGTTTCTAATTTTATCAGATCGAGTAGGGTTAAATGCGCCTGATCGAAGAGTGGCCTCTAAAACCGCCTTTGTTACGTCCGTGATGTCCTTAGCGCCACCTAAAGTCGCATAAATTCCGTGAACTCCATACTCTTTTTCCGCCAATCTTTGCGTGAAACCTGCAATGGAGCTTTTGCCAATGCCATATTCCCCTTGAACATAAATCGCAACAGGTTTCCCTTGGGATACTTGATTGACACCGCGCTTCATAATTCTATCGATTTGGTCAGCTCTCCCCACAAAAAGTTCAACAGGAACTGGTTGGCCAGGATAAAAAGGACTTTTACCTTTACTAATTTCTTCCATAATTATCCCCTATCGGTAATGACTCTATCTATAGGATGTTTTATGTTTGTATTAATTCATATAAACATCACGATATGAATTAACCTTTGCCTTTCAATTTTGTTTTGAATGGGGCTGCGCCCGCTCCAGGCTCAGCCCGCATCCGTATCTTCCCGAAATCAAATAGTTCGGGGCCAGCTTTCAGCAGCACCGCAGGACCGCAGGCGCCCCGAACCGATCGCCGGGGCGGGGTTTTTTCGCCTCGACAAACTCCGGGGCCTTGACCTTGCCCAGGTCCTTGGTGCGAAAACGGCTGATAAAGAGGGCGGCTCCGGAAACGGCTACCTTGAGCCCCTTGTCCGTGACTTCCAGGATCTCCCCGGGGGGGGCGGTGTGGTCGTCCATGAGGAAAGAGGCATTATAGAGCTTTACCTGCTCCCCCCGGAAGGTGGTGGTGGCGCCGGGCTGGGGATCGCAGCCCCGGATGAAGTTGAAAACCTGCCGGCCCGGCTGGTTCCAGTTGAGGGCGGCCACCTTCTCGTCGCACGGGGGGTCGTAGGTGGCCTGGGAGTGGTCCTGGGGAATTCGGGGGGCCTTCCCTTGGGCGATGAGATCAACCGCCTCTAAACAGGCTTCCACCCCCAACTGATAGAGCTTGTTGAAGTACACTTCCCCGGTGGTCTCGCTGGGGCCGATTTCCACCTTCTTCTGGAGGAGGATATCGCCGGTGTCGATGCCCTCATCCACCCAGAAAATAGAGAGCCCGGTTTCCTGCTCGCCGTTGATCACCGCCCAGTTGATGGCCGAGGCGCCCCGGTATTGGGGGAGGATGGAGGGGTGGTAGCAGATAGACCCGAGCTTGGGGATGCCCAGGACCTTGCCGGGCACAATGTCGGTGACGAAGGCCAGGACCGCCAGGTCGGGGCTGAGGGCAACCATCTGCTCGTAGGCCTGGGGGTCCTTCATGCGGGGCGGTTGATATACCGGGATACCCGCCGCCAGGGCCGTGTCTTTGAGGGGGTCGGTCTTGCTGCCCCGGTCCGGGGGGCAAAAGACGCCCACGACCTCTTGCCCCTGCTTGATTAATCCTTTCAGGACGTCGGCGCCAAAGGCCGCCTGGCCGATCAAGGCGATACGCATAAGGCCCTCCTTGTGGTTGGGAAGCGGGTGGGGGAGACTCGGAGAAAGGCGGAATTACCGCCGGCCCCGCACCTCCGGCCCCGCGGTTATTGAACCTGGCAGGGCGGCGGCGAGAAATCCAACTGCCCAGGCCAGATCGTCACCTGAGGGTTGAAACGGTCTCCGGGGGAAGGGTAGGGGGGTGGTCCCCTAAACCCTCCCCACCGGCTGGTTAATGGTGGTGTTCTTCCGGCTTTTTCTCCGGCTCCAGGGTGGAGGCATAGAAGCAGATGCCGCAGGCCGCCAGGATGGCGATTACGGCCACCGGGGCGCTGTGCCCCCAAATGGCGATCCCTAGGCAGGCAAATACCAGGAGCACCAGGTAAGCCTGCTTTTTCCGATAAGATTGATTCTGTTCAGCCATGAGTAACCTCCCTAGAATATGGCAAAAAACTCAGCCGGTTGGTCAATTCAATTCAGTCAAGTGGTGCGCAGTGCGCACCCTGATATGCAACAATTACGCCGCCCCCCGTGCCGCAAACTCAATACCGTGGTTGATCCGCCGCAAGGTTTCCTCCCGGCCCAGGATATGGATGATTTCATAGAGGCCGGGACTGGCGGTCTTGCCCGTCAGGGCCACCCGCACCGGCTGGGCCAGGCTGGCCATCTTCTGCCCGGTCGACTGGGCCAGGCCGGTGAACAGCCGATTCAAGGCCTCTTCCGAGACGTCGGGCAGACTGGCCAGGCGCGCCGCAATCTCCTTCAGCGTGGGAGCGGCGGCCGGGGTGAGGAATTTTTTGGCCGCCTTCTCCTCGTAGGGCCGGGGGTCCAGGAAATAGAAGCGGGCGGCCGCCGCCATCTCCACCAGGGTTTTGCACCGGGCGCTCAGGGTGGGCGCCACCCGGGCGAGATAAGCCTGATCCGGGCCGGTGATCCCCTGGGCGGCCAGAAAGGGGGTCAGTTCCCTGGCCAACTCCGGGGCCGGCATCTCCTTGAGATAGTGGCTGTTGAGCCACAAGAGCTTTTCCTCGTCATAGACTCCCGGGGATTTGGTCACCTGCTTCAGGGTGAAATATTTAATGAGATCTTCCCGGGAGAAGATCTCCTGGTCGCCGTGGGACCAGCCCAGCCGGGCCAGGTAGTTCACCAGGGACTGCGGCAGGAAGCCTTGATCCCGGTAGGCCATCGCCGACAGGGCGCCGTGGCGCTTGGAGAGCTTGGCCCGGTCTTTGCCCAACATCAGGGGCATGTGGGCGAAGAAGGGCGGGGTGACTTTCAGGGCTTCATAGATGAGGAGCTGCCGGGGGGTGTTGGGGATGTGGTCTTCCCCCCGGATGACGTGGGTGACCCCCATGGTGATGTCATCCACCACCACCGCGAAATTATAGGTGGGAATGCCGTCGGCCCGCTGGAGCACCAGGTCGTCGAGCTCCAGGTTCTCAAAGGCGATGGGCCCTTTAATCTGGTCATCCCAGTGGGTGACGCCGGTATGGTGGGTCTTGAAGCGGACCGCGGTATCCGGTCCGGCCGGGAGGTTAAGCTCCCGGCAGTGGCCGTCATATCTGGGCTTCTCACCCCGGGTTATGGCGGCCTGGCGGGCCTTGGCATCCTGGGGCGGGCAGTTGCAATAATAGGCTGCGCCGCTCGCCAGCAAGCGGTTGATGTAGTCCTGATAGATGGGCAGGCGTTCCATCTGACGATAGGGGCCTTCATCCCAGTTAAGGCCCAGCCAGGTCAGGGCGTCCAGGATCTCGGTGACGAACTTCTCCTGGGACCGCTCCTGGTCGGTGTCCTCGATCCGGAGAATGAAAGTCCCCTGATAATGCCGGGCAATGAGCCAGTTGAACAGCGCCGTGTGGGCGCCGCCCAGGTGGAGGGCGCCGGTGGGGCTGGGGGAAAATCGGGTGCGCACTTCTGACATGTTACCTTCCTTTAAGGCTACCGGCCTTTTTACCATAATTTTGCGGCCATGGCCAGGGAATTTCCCCGGCCGAAATATCTTGCACGTGGGGATACCATGGTATAATAATGAACTTATGCTTTAAATATCTGGGCCCAGGGGTGGGCGGAAATCAGGAGGAAGCATGATGCAGGGAAAGATTAAGGA
>PEWM01000225.1:530-4453 GCA_002779455.1 Deltaproteobacteria bacterium CG07_land_8_20_14_0_80_60_11 | reverse complement strand
ACAGAAGACCCATTCCTCGGCAGGATCAGGCGATTTTTTCCTCATCTCGTCCTCTATATCCTCCCAAAATGCTTTTTCAACCGCCAGCGCCGCCACCATCTTATCAGGGAATGGGGCGGCGGCTGGGTCTTGGTCTGCTGCCAGGCCGGGTTGAACGGCAGATCCAGCACGTGCAGGGTGGGGCGCCCGGCCTTGGCCAGGCGGGCCCGGCAGGAGGCGCAGTAGGTGACCAGGTCCCGGGTGGCCTCGGATAAGCGGAAATCGGTCATGCGTTTGGCCAGCTCCGGGGCCACCGCGGGCGCCATGCCGCCGGAGCCGCAGCAGATGCTGCGCTCCCGGTGGTGGGCCATTTCCTCCACGGTGAAGCCCAGGTCAGCGATCAGGCGGCGCACCGCGTCATGGATGTGGGGGGCCTGGCGGGCGCCGCAGGGATCCTGGATGTTAAAAGTCCAGGGTGGCGCGGCGGGAACCCCATCCGGCAGGCCAACCTCCCCCAACACTTCGTAGATGGAGCGGGTGTTGACCTCCGGAAGAAATTCCTGAAAGGTCTGGTAGCAGTGCGGGCAGGCCACGATGACTTCTTGGGCTCCCAGCTTCGCCATTTCCCCGGCCACCTTGCGGATGACCCGGAGCATCACGTCTTTTTCCCCCATGAAATAGCTGGGGGCGCCGCAACAGTTGAGCATGATGCCCGTATCCGGCAGCCGGCGGCGCAGGTGGGCGTAAGCCGCCTTCACGACCGCGGTGGCGTGGCCCGCCAGGGAGCAGCCCGGGAAAAAGACCCGGGCCGCCTTGCCGGTGGCGGGGTCCGGGCGGCTCAGGGCAAAGGTCGGGGAAGCGCCCCACTTGACGTAGTTCCGGATGCCCTGATGCGGGGGCAACGGCCCTTGACCCCGGGCCACCAGGGCTTCCCGGGTTGACAGGCAGGGCCGGCCGAGGCCCTTGGGGCAAACCGCCTGACAGAGCCCGCAGTAATGGCAGGAGTAGGGGATCAGGGGGTCGGTGGTCCCCCGCTCCTGGAGCAGACGGACCAGCTCTTTTGCCGTGTAAGGAAACTGGTGCACATAGTGCTGGAGAAAGGTGCAGTTCTTGACACACTGAGAGCAGGCGCAGGCGAGGCAACGGGCGGCTTCGGCCCGGGCCGCGGCTGGGGTGAAACCCAGCTTCACTTCGGCGTCCGGTTGGGCCGTCCGGGCAGCCAGGCTGAGGTCGGGCATCGGCTGGCGGGGTAAGGGCGCGACGCCGGTGGTATCCACGATGAGGTTGGTGTTGCGGCTGGTTAGGGGCGGCAACTCCCGAGGCCGCGGCTCCCCTTGGAGGGAGCAGTGGATGGCCAGGGCGGCCCGGCGGCCGGCGGCAAAGGCCTGAACCGCGCTCCGGGGCCCGGTGACCAGGTCGCCTCCGGCAAAGACCCCCGGAATCTGGGTCGCGAGCGTCACCGGGTCCGCCTCCAGCCGGAAGATGGTGGCGGTGTCAAAAGCCAGGCCGGGGCCGAAAAAGCTGAAATCCGCGGTCTGGCCCACCGCGGGGATCACCGAGTCAACCTTTAGGGTGAACTCGGAGCCGGGGACCGGCATCGGGCAAGAGCGGCCGCCGGCGTCGGGCTCTCCCAACCCGGTTTTTTGGGCCACCAACCCCTGGACCCGGCCGTCTCCCAGCAGGCGCACCGGCAGGGTGAGGAAGTGGAACTGAACCCCTTCCCGGCGGGCCTCCTCCACCTCCGAGGCCAGGGCCGGCATGAGGTCCGCGGTGCGGCGATAGAGGAGGTGCACTTCCCCGGCCCCGGCCCGCCAGGCGGCGCGGGCTGCGTCCACCGCAACGTTACCGCCGCCGATGACGGCCACCCGGCGGCCCACTGGGGGAAGTGTCCCCTCGTTGATGGCCTTTAAGAAACTGAGGCCATTTCTCACCCCATTTAAGTTTCCCCCGGGAATCTGGAGGCTGAGGCCCTTGTGGGCGCCCAGGGCCAGGAAGACTGCGGCGAAATCCCGGCGCAGGTCTTCCAGGTGGACATCCCGGCCCAGGCGGGTGCGGAGCCGGACTTCCGCCCCCAGCTGCGAAACTATGCTCACCTCCCGCTCCAGGACCTCCCGGGGCAGGCGGTAGGGGGGAATGTAGAGCCGCAGGGCCCCGCCCAGGAAAGGTTGGGCTTCGAAGAGGGTGACCGGGTAGCCGAAGCGGCGCAGCTCGAACGCCGCCATAAGCCCGGCGGGGCCGCCCCCGACCACGGCGACCCGCTGGGGCCGGTCCGGGCCCGGCGCGACGTTCAGAACGGCGTCGGGGGCCAGGTCCGCCAGGTAGCGTTTCAGCCCGGCGACGGCAATAGGCTGGTCCAGGGAGTTGCGGGTGCAGGCGCCCTCGCAGGGATGGGTGCAGATGCGGCCCAGGATGCCGGGGAAGGGGCAGCGCTCCAGGACTACGGCCAGGGCCTCGGCCAGGTTGCCTTGCTGCATAAAGCGCAGCTTCTCCCGCACCCGGATGTTAAGGGGGCAGGCGGCCTGGCAGGGGGGAGGCGCCTCGCCGATGCACTCTATAAGGATTTTGTCGGACCAGTTAACCGGGGAATTATCTGATTGTCCCATGGTAGCGAGTTCTGCTCTCATCACCTAACTTAAGTTCATAACAGTCGCCCATGGGCCTTTAGTCCACTCGTAAAGCCTGAAAAGGTGGTGTTGGCTGGGGGCACAGCCTTTCCAGGCTGGGCTCGACTGCTCTGCTTCTTTGGCACAGGCTGGAAAGCCTGTGCCACCGATTCAAAGAACTTTTCGTAACCGGCAATAATATTCATCAACCTAAGGATGATGCCCCGGTAAAAAGTCAGGCGGCCATTTTTTATTTTTAATTTAACAAATCCGGGGCAGCAGGTCGCCCGACGGCGGGTCCAGGAGGCGGGCGGTGCCGATGACGGTGCGCACCTGCACCCGGCCGGCTGGTCCCGCGCCCACCTTGCCGATAACCCGGGCCGCCTCCCCGTAAGGGCTGCGCCGGATGATGAACAGGGCTTTGGCCGCGTCCTCGGGGGCCACGATGATGAGCATTTTGCCTTCGTTGGCCACCTGGAAGACGTCCAGGCCCAGGGCCTCGCAGGCCGCGGCCACCGCCGGCGCCACCGGCACCCGGGTCTCGATGATTTCCATGGCGACCTGGGACTGGCGGGCGATTTCGTTCAAGGCCGAGGCGATTCCGCCCCGGGTGGGGTCCCGCATGGCGTGAATTTTGCAGCCTCCCTCCAGCAGGTTCAGGACCAGCCCGGTGAGGGGGGCGGCGTCGCTGGCAATGGCCTCGCCGTCCAGCAGCTTTTCCCGGGCCAGCAGCACCGCCATGCCGTGATCGCCCACCGACCCGGTAAGGATGATCTCATCGCCCTGAAGTGCGGCGGCGCCGGAAACGCCGGGGCGTAGGACCAGCCCCACCCCGGCGGTGGTGATGAAGACCTGGTCGGCGGAGCCCTTGGGCACCACCTTGGTGTCCCCGGTGACGATGGCCACCCCGGCTTCGCTTGCGGTTACGCGCATGGACTCGGCGATGACCTGCAACACGGAAATTTCCAGGCCCTCCTCCAGGATGAAGGAGGCCGACAGCATAAGGGGCCGGGCCGCGGCGGTGAGCAGGTCGTTCACCGTGCCCGCCACCGCCAACCGGCCGATGTCGCCGCCGGGGAAAAACAGGGGGTCCACCACGAAGGAGTCGGTGGTGAAGGCGAGCCGGTGGGAACCCAGCACCACCGTAGCGCTGTCGTCGCCCACCCGGTTCGGGTCGCCGTACCGGGCCAAAAAGACCTCGTCGATGAGGGCCGCCATTTCCCGGCCGCCGGCCCCGTGACTCAAAAGAATACGTGACATGAAGAATATATCCTTTTAGAAGGATGGGGGAGGGTTAGTAAATTGTTAGGGGCGAAAAGGGGAAAAGGGAAAAAGGCGAAA
>PEWM01000225.1:0-523 GCA_002779455.1 Deltaproteobacteria bacterium CG07_land_8_20_14_0_80_60_11 | reverse complement strand
AAAAACTCAGCGTTGTCCGGTTAGAAGATTGCATGCGGTTGTTCTGCCCCCTCACCCCAACCCTCTCCCCCCGAAGCGTGGGGAGAGGGAGTTATTATAGGGCGGCCTGTGGCCGCCGTAATTCGGCGGGCATGGCCCGCCCTATGAAGATTGGAGAATTTTGGGGGGGAAAGGGCGAAAAGGATAGCAGCAGGAAAATTTTTTTCAGTTCCCCTTTTCGCCTTTTCGCCCTCCCTCCCATCACCTCTCATACCTATAAGCCGCGGCGCAGGCGCCTTCGGTGGAGACCATGCAAGGGCCCAGGGGTTGGGCCGGGGTGCAGCCTTTGGCGAACAGGGGGCACTCCACCGGGCGCCTGACGCCCCGCAGGACCTCGCCGCAGCGGCAGGGCGACGGCGGCGGCGGGGTGAGGCGCTCCCACACCTGGGGGAACCGGGCCCGGGCGTCGAAGCGGGCGTATGGTTTCCGAATTCCGACGCCGCTGCCGGGGATGGTTCCAAGGCCCCGCCACTCGGCGTCTTCG
>PEWM01000018.1:9307-15622 GCA_002779455.1 Deltaproteobacteria bacterium CG07_land_8_20_14_0_80_60_11 | reverse complement strand
GGCGGGTCTCATCAGCCAGGGACTTAAACAGTTGAGCTTCCTTTTTCATATTTATCCAATAACCGGTTAACCGCATATTGTCAAATAAAAAATTTGAGGAATTGTGTGACCATATCCCAGAAATTAGCTGTCCAAGGAAAAAAACCTCCTTGATCGCGCCGGATTTGGATGATGAGGAATTATCGCGGGCAGCGCCTTCCCTGACCTGTCGGCTATTATGTGCTTTTTCAGCGCCGGGAGGCCCCCAAACCGATTCCGTGAGCCCAGCGCTGAGTGCCCAAAGTCTAGGGAAAATTGACTTTCCACCCAAATTTATGCTAACGTGCGCCCTGCGAGAACCATTGGCTTTAAGTGGAGGTTCGTTTTGAGGATCTTTTTGGGGGCAAGGGATGCTCAAAACCTCGCCACCGGAGGAGAAGGGCAGAATGATGATATTCGGGTACGTTCAAGGAAGCCTGGTCCTGGGGTTGCTCATCATCTTCACGGCAACGGGGTGGGCCCAGACCGCGCCGGACGGTGCTTTATCAAGCTGTGCGACTCTTTACCGTCGGGCGGCGCCTTTGCTGGAAATGGCCCAACAGAAACTAGACGCCCGCCAGCTTGCCGAAGCTAAGTCATTGGTCACGGAGGCCAACTCTCTTTTTTCCCTGCTACAAAAAGAGTGCGCTTCTTTATTGACGGATCGCGCTCTTACCTTTAAAGAGGAACAGCAGATCGCCATAAATCAAAAATTGGGGGATGAGGCCCAATCTCAAGGTGACTTGATTATGGTCTCAGCAGCCGCTAAGGAAAAGCAAGCCCGGGAAATGGAATCAAAAGGTCAGCAAGAAGCGGCCCCAGCACTATCTTTTCAGGCCAAAAAAGAATATGAGCAGGCTCAGAATCTGTTTACCAAAGCGGGTATCTATGCCTTGAAGAATCAACAAATCATATTTCAATTTCTGGCGCGTTAGTCTATTCGGGGTTTTCGTCGCGGTATTTCTGCTTAAATGCTTCGCATACGCGGGTAATAACTGACCATAGTCAGTACTTCCCAGTCTTCGTATGGGGGTAACAGGCAGGCATAAATACCGATCTCCATGGTTTCCTTGATGATCTGACGATGAGCATTCAGGCTCTTGTCACAGAGAAGCACGACCCGGCAATACTGGCAGGACACCTTAAATTTGGAACAAATGCCTGGGCCGTAAATGCCAATGACTTCACAGTCAACAAACACCGTGGCGCATTGCTTTTTCCGCAAGAGATCCATCACTTCCCGGGGATTAGCCGCTATCTGTGGCATATAACCGTTCTCTCGCAAAAGGTTGAACAGACCATGACGGAGAGATTCCTGCACCACCAGAATGACTATTGTGGGCGGGTCTTTTATGGGCGGCTCGCTGGCAAATTTTGGATCCATGGAGATATCTTCACATACATGCGGATAGCCGGGAGCACTTGGGCTAATCGGCCGACCCACGCAAATAAAAGCCCCGCGATAGAAGTATCGCGGGGCCGGCAAAGTGAAACAGTAACGAGGGAGGAAAGTATGTCCGAGACTTTCCTTGTTCCTTGTTCCTTGGGAGATTTATATGCAAATTTCAAGCCAATAACCACGCTGGCTTTCCCCGTGGCCGGCGCCAATATTTTGTAAAAATATTGTTTGGAATCCGACTGGGGATCGAGTCAATCTTAGGGAAATCTCGTTCAGTTGATTCGGAAAAAGGGTGTTCAATAATCGACTATTGTCTTTAATCTATACAGATTTTTGCTGAAGGTCTGAGGCCATGAGATAATGCCGTTACCTTCAATTGACCGTGAGGCCGATGCTGCCTTCGGCCAGGCAGCGGACCAGGTCTTTTAAATCGAGATCTCCCACGGCGAATTCCAAATCCCCCCAGGAATCGTATGGGATCAGCCGGTGCACGAAACCCGGTCCAAACGGGGCGGGCGCCATCATCCACATATATGCCTGGGGCGGATTTCCCTGTCCTTTGAAAAAACGGAAAAAGCTTTTGGGGGTCGCAAACTGGGTGATGAAGCGAGCGACAATTCTTTGATCGCCTTTTATGGAATCCGGAATAAGGTATTCCTGGTAATCCCCATCGCCCAACCAAGGCTCCTGGGCCGGATCCGGGTGGCAAGCTCTTTTCATGGTTACCTCCCTGGCCCTGCTGGCCGGGTTCCCGCCCCGGGGCCCCCGGCAGGGAGCCTCAGGCAAACTGCTTCAGTGCGCCGGGGGGAAAGCCCCTGAGGGATAGGCTTATAGTCCCTGAAACACCCGGGGACGCGATAGCTTTTGTCGGAAGACCCTGGGTAATGCAAATTAACCTTCGGAGCTTAAAGCTCAAAAGTGCAAAGAGCGTTCCCACAAAAGACCTGCAAGCGGGGGGCCAGGGTTTCAGGAAGGCGGTCGTATCGGTAAAAAAAACGCCCTGAAATTTAGATACGAGAGTTTATCGGTTTTGACGGTTTCCGGCGGCTGCCGAAAAATCCTTACGAATTTCCAGACTGCGTTTTTTTCAGGATTTCCTCCTTCATCCGATGGGAAAACTCCCTTTTAAAGATATCAATATCCATGGCCTCATCATATTTGCCGGCCAGATACAGACCCATACCCTTGTATACCTGGGCCTCCTCAAAATCCGGGTTGATTTTCAGCGCCCGGTCAAAATACCCGATGCTGTCCAGATAACGGCCCAGCCCCAGTAAGGCATGCCCAGTGGCCGACAGGGCGTAGATGTTGTCGCTTTCCCGGGCTAAGACCTGATTGAGCAGGGCGAGAGATTCCTCACAACGGCCCATATCCGTAAGACAGTAGGCCTTCAACTGCATGGCCATCAAGTTTTCCGGTTTCCGGGCCAACTCCCGGTCGCAGCAAAAGGCCGCCTCTTCCAGCAACCCCTTGGACACCAGGGCTTTGGCGCCGTCAATCCACGGGATCTCTTTCTCCACCCCGATGATCTTCAGCATCAGGCTCTCGTAAGTCTGCTCCACCACCCGATTGCCGATGGACGCCACCGGCAGGCCATGCCCCGGCAGCAGATTGGCGATATCTTTCCGGCGCAGGGCCTTGACGCCGTAAAGGTAATGATCCAGCCGACCCCCGGCCTTTTCGTCGACCTCGCCCATAGCATGAGGTAAAGCCATATCCCCGGTAAAGGCGGTTTGGCTGGGGGCGTGATAGAAAGACAGGCCATCAATGGTGTGGCCCGGAGTATAAATCACTTCCCAGGGGTCGCCGCACAGGTCCAGGGTCTCGCCCCCCTTAACTTCGGTCACCCGGCAGCCGAACTTCTTGACCACCTCCTTAAGCTCCGCCGGGCTGTCCTTATGCAGGATCAGCTCAAAGCCCCCGCTCTCGGCCATCTGCGGATAGGCCCGCAGCAGCTCGAAGGTGCCCATGGATGTGTCCCGGTGGCCGTGGGTCAGGACAATCTTCTTGATATCTTCGGGCTGGCAGCCCTGTTTGAACAGGTCCATGAACCCGGTATAATCGTTGCCGGAGTCCACGACGGTGAGATAATCACCCTTGATCACATAAATGTTCGAAGAGTAGTCATAGCCCAGCAGGTAGAGAAAGTTCTCGAAAAACGGGTCCGCACTGTTAAAGACCTGGGCCAGGGTCAGCCACCCCGGGTGTTGGCGCTCCTCTTCCGGCGGCGCCTCGCCTTCGGGTGGCGCCCCCCACCCTGCCTGGGGCTCGTGCCTGTCCTCGTCCCGGATATCTTTGTTCATAGGCTTGGTCTTTTCCTCTCAGGGTAATATATTAGGATCACTCTTAGATCAGTCGATATGCTCACTCCGCTCCAGGGTTTTCACCCAGTCCCTGGCGGACCATCCAGAAACCGGGACCCACACCTGGCCTGGAAGGTTACGGGAGACTTGCAGCCCCCGGGCCATCTGTGGTAAAGAGTTACCAAACAAGTAACGCGGCCGGCGCCGGCCGCCGAGGCGGCGCCCCGGCGGCTGCGACCCTCGGTTGGCCTCAGGCCGGGCCTGAGCGCCCGGAGCAGCCCTGGCATGGCCGGCGGCGCCCCGCTGCCGCCATTGCCCATGAACTGCCCCAAGTGCGGAAAAACCCTAAACCCGAATCGGCATGACCAGATGGTCTTTGACGGCCAGGTCTGGTGCGACCGCTGCCATCGCTACGATGAACGGCTGCTGAAATTACGTCCCTTCCTGGACCTGGAGACCTGGGCGCAGCGGCTCTGCCGGGCCTTCGCCCAGGACCCGGTCCATCTCCGCCATGACCCGGATTATCTCCCCGACCCTAAGAAATACTGGGACGGCGCCACCTTCCTCCTGGGCGAGGCCTTCCACGAACCACGCGATATCATGCTCCACCCGCCGGGCCTGCAGCTCATGTCCCTGTGTCATGAACTGGCCCACCTCTTCACGGGCCAGGATCATACCGAGACCTGGGCCCGGACCTATGCGGCGCTCATCGCCTGGGTCAAGGCACGGCTCTAAGGTCTTCGTGCCCCTGACCAGGGGCCGCAAAAATCCCCCTCCCCCAGAACCTCAGGACTGTGAGAGGGGATTGTGTTTGGGTCCCGGGGCCTCTCGTCGAGCTGGCCCCGATATTCCCCTTCAGGCCCGAGGCGCTTCCCGTCCCGGGCCCAAGGGGGTACATATTAGTCCTTACGGCGCGACATAACCCGCCGTGTAGCCCAGGATCATTTTGTCCATGGGCCACATCTTGGTGCTGTCTTTCGCGCCGCCGGCCCAGACCGGCTGATTGTTGATCTTCTCGATGAGCACCTCGATGAAATGAAACTCGGTGAGCTCATATTTGATGATCGCCTCGGCCGGCAGCAGCACCGCCAACCCCGATTCCTTGGAGAATTTCCACTCGAAGGTCTCGTTGGGCTCGTGGGTTATCTTCCCGGTCTTGCCGGCGTAAACTTTTAGAAGTTTGCCGGCGATATTGTCATTAGGTTTGACATTGAATTCTTCATAGAGCTCGTCGGGGATATGCCACCACAGGGCTCGAAACCCCGTCTTGAGATATCCCTTGACGATCATAGGGTCGAATCCGCAGACACCAACGCGGCATTTTGCTGGCATGCTCCTCTCCTTTTAGTGAGATGGTCGCAGTCAAGATCGCTTCACCCGGCGGCCGCCACCTTTTCCTCCCGGTGGGAGGATCAGGGGCTTTTCCGCCAGGCGAACACGGTCTGTTGCACAACCTTCTGCCATATTCCCGGTTTTGCCGGGGGGGCCTCCACTTCCTGCTCCTTTTCCCGGATCAGGTTGCGGAGATCCTCCACCTGACTGTGACAAAAGTTATGGAACTCTTCCGCCTCCTCCGCAGTGAGATGCTCACACTGAAACAACCGGCGGAGATACGGAGACATGTACGTGGTAATCTCCTCCTGGAACTCTTCCATCAGGCAGTCATTGTTGCCATCCGGGGTGGCGTCTCCCAGGTAAGACTGCTTCCAGTTGAACACCATCTGCTCCAGGGCGTCGAGTTCCTGGCGGACGTTCTCCTCCATGCTAGCCTTTCTGCTTAAAGACGTAGCACTTCTTCACCACGTTGAAGTCCGCCACGCACCAGTAATAGGGCCAGTGAATCTTCATGCACCAGCCGATGATGTCTGCCGGGGGGAAACTGGAGCCTTTGATCACCGGTTTCAGGAACTCACACTGCCAGCAGATATGGTCGCTTTCCTTTTCCGGCTCCAGGACCTTATCCAGGAATTGCCTAGGGGTTAGCCCTTTCGCTTCAATCATGTGCCACTCCTTTTATTTATTCACCGGGTCCCGATTACCATTCCTTCACTTCGCCCTTGGCGATCTTTTCCTTATATTCGGCCGCGACCTCCGGAGACAGCTTTTCCATCTCCCAGTTGTAGGGAAACTGTCCGGCGATGCCCGCCGACTTCGGCTGGGGCCGCCAGCCTCTCAGCGGCTTGCCCCGGATGCTGAACTTCACCATGTCGGGCACCCCCAGGTAGATGTGCCGGGGCAGGCACTGGAACGGCCGGGTGCGGCCTTCGGTGCCCATGGTGTAGAAGGCGTAGCCTTCCAGGGGCTTGTCGGCATAAAGCGGGCTGGTGTCGGGCTTCTCGCCCGGCCGGTCTTCCGGGCCTTTGTACATGTGGCCATTGATCATGTGAATGAAGTAAACTGCGCCACATTCGGCGCAATTAATATTTCCCTTCCAGTTCCAGAAGCAGTAGGGATCCAGATAATTCACCGTGTTGCACATCTTGCCATTTACGTCTTTTTTGCACCAGATGATATCACACACAGCGCTCTCCTCCTTTTAGATCCAGGCCTTGTCGTACCACTCTTCAATCTTGGCGATGGGATAGCCCAGGAGTT
>PEWM01000018.1:8807-9225 GCA_002779455.1 Deltaproteobacteria bacterium CG07_land_8_20_14_0_80_60_11 | reverse complement strand
GCTGTAAGTACCCTGGACCAGCGTGTCGCCGTAGAGCGGATCTTCCATCCAGCGCAGGGTGCCCCGGGTCCGGTAGTGGTCGCTCTCATAGACCTCCCGATCGTTCATCACCGGCTCGCACAGCAGGCCTTCGTTCTGCAGGATCCGGACCACTTCGCTCCGGGACTTATCCTTGGCCCAATCTTCCAGCTGGGCGTAGATGTCCACCTGGGCCTCGCCCTCCACCCGGTCTTTATGTTTCATGTACTTGCTGTACAGGTCGGGTTTCTTGATGACGTTGCACAGGGCCTTGAAGTCGGCGTCCTGGAAGGCCGAGACCATGGTGTAGCGGGCTTCGTACTTGTCCTGGGGATTGATGGAATCCGGGAAGTCGGACTTCCCGCACAGGATGATGCCGTGGACGCAGAGCTGGGTGTCC
>PEWM01000018.1:0-8751 GCA_002779455.1 Deltaproteobacteria bacterium CG07_land_8_20_14_0_80_60_11 | reverse complement strand
GCCCAGGACCCGCGTGGCCGCCTGCACCTGGGAGAACTCGATCTTGGTGCCGAGCCCCGTCTTGGCCCGCCAATGCAGGGCCGCCAGGACGCCGAAGGTGATCTGGGTGCCGGAATACCAGTCGATGCACCAGTTGGAATGCTTGGTGCAGTGGCCGCCCATGAACTCGTGCATGCCGGTGACCGAGGCGAGACCCGCATGGGCCTGCCCCAGGATGTCATAGGAGCCGCCGAAGATCTTGGGCCCATATCCGAAGCCGCCGCCCCAGACCGAGATGAACCTGGGGTTTATTTCCTGCAGAAAGCGGTAGCTCTGCTTCCAGCGGTCAAAGGTCCCCGGCCGGTAGCACTGGGTGAGGCCGTCGGACATCTTCACCAGCGCGTAGAAGGCCTCCTTCATCTCGGGGATGTGGTAGTCCATGCTGAGATAGGTCATATTGATGTTGGCGCTCGTGAAGCCGAGGCCGGTGCCGGTCATGGGCCGGGTGTCGTGCAGCGGATAGAGATAGGCCTCGTTAAACGGCGAGGTGTGCTTCATGGGGTCGCCCATGCGCGGCATCTCGATCTTGATGCACTCGGCCCCCAGCTCCGCCAGGTTGGCCACGGCGTGGGGGGTGAAGATATACATGGTGCAGCTCAACCACCTGATGCCCTTCAGGGCCTCAGGCTTGCCCATCTCATGGCCCGGCGCGAAGGCGGCCTTACAGAAGTCCTCGTAAGGCATCTTCATTTCGTCGAGCTCTTGCTTGCTCCTGGGGCCGTGCTGTTGCTCCAGCGGAGTTTCGATAAAATCTTTCCAATCCTTAGCCATTAGATAACCCCCCTTTCCTTGAGTTCGTTGACTCTGGATTGTCCGATACCACAGTATTTCTGGATTATCTCATAGGTATCAAACCCCAGGGGGCGGCCCAGCACCTTGACCCGGTGCGGGGTGCGCATCTGATAGTTGTTGGGGGAAACCGAGAACAGCACCGTGCCATAGTGATCGGTCTCAATGGTGGAGACCCAGGGACGGTACTTGAAGTGGGGGAACTCCGACACCTCATCGATATAGAGCACCGGGCCGGCGGCGACTTCATACTCCAGGAGCTTCTGCTCGGCTTCGATGCGGTTGATGTCCCGGAGCCAGCGGGTGGTCACGGTGTAGGTCTTGATCAGCATGGCCAGGGCGTTTCTGGCCCCCATCTCTTTCAAGATGGGGTCTTCGTGGATCAGCCGCCCGAACTGGGGGAAGTCCTTCTCGATGCACATGCCGATGCGGTACCACAGCCGGTCGCTCTGGCCGCCGATCATCATGTAGCCGTCCCGGCAGGGGTTCCACTCGTACTGGTTGAGGTTGGGGTCCCAGGCGCCGGTCCGGGCCTTGATGCTGCCGTTGAAGCCGTACCAGGCGATATCGAAGTCCAGGATGTCCATCTGGGCCTCGGCCCCGGTCACCTCGCAGAACTGGCCGGTGCCGCCCAGCTCATTCCGCCAGTAGAGGGCCGCCAGCAGGGTATTGGCGGCCTGCTCGCCGGCTATGTAGTCGGCGATCCAGACGCCGGAGCGGGTCGGGTCGCCGCCCTTGCCCCGGGGACACTGGTCCTGAGTGAAACCGGTGTTGTGCACGAAGGAATTGGCGCAGCCGCCGAAGGGCTCCAGGGTCCATTGGCCGAACTTGGATACTTTATCTTTATAGGGGCCCCAGGTGCCCCGCACCGCCATATTCAGATAAACCAGGCGGGGATAGAGCTTGCTCAGGTGCCGGTAACCCAGCCCCAGGCCATCCATGTAACCGGGGGGCATCTCGTCAATAATCGCGTCCGCCTGGCTGGCCAGGGTCTGGTAAATGGCCCGGCCTTCTTCGGTATCAACCTTCAGGGTGACGGATTTCTGGCCCCGCATCTCGTGCAGGAAGTCCAGGCCGCACTTTTCCCCGGTGAACTTGTCGGCCAGCATGTACTCTTCCCGGCCGAAGGGGGTGAGCTGCCGCAGGGGATCCCCTTCGGGGGGTTCAATGTTGATGACTTCGGCCCCGGCCTCGCACAGCAACGCCGTGACGAACTTATTGGCCAGTCTCCACTGGCCGATGCATAAAAACCTGAACCCCTGCAGGGCCTCAGGCTTGCCGAAGGCGTACTCATACCTGAAGTTGTCCTCGCACCATTTGCCAAATTCCTCTGCCTTGCGTTTGGCGTAGACATTGGCCATCACCCAGTCGGCAGTCGGCGGTGGTGTCACCGGCCACGGCCGAATGTCGGGATTCATCAAATCCATGGTGTCGGCCCGACTGTTGATTTCAATTTCCCTTTTTTCCGCCATGCTAAGACCTCCCATCTGATTAAGAGACTTGGACGACGTGAACCATGACTTAATCCACTTGAACACGAAAGGTTCTCCTAACAACCACATACTACCTTACAGATTCACTACCATAGCCCGGGCCACTTCCTGGCTTACGGGCGCGCCACCTGCCGCAGCCTGCTGATCCTGCCCAGGTGCGGTTACCTACGCCTCTTCCTGGAGGCGTTTTCCCCTTTGCCGTATCACCTCCTTTCTGGTTTTCCCTATGTATAGTAACGGATACGATTGAAATCGAACTACCGTACTCCTGAGAACCCGGAAAAACCAAATGGCCCCACTAGGTAATAGGTAGCTCTTACAAGATTCCTGCCAGATACAAAAAACCAACTTCAAAAATCCTTTAGCGAATATGTAACCGTTAGCACAGGCTTGCATCGAATGTCAATTTTTTTTCATAAAAAACCCGATTTTTTTGTATTGCCCGATTTTCTTCTATTATTTAAAAGTGTATCAAATCTGACCTATTTTTTAAAAACTCTTTGTTATTATTAATTTTTTAAGGTTGTATAGAAATGGACCCCCTATAAATATTCTCTAATCCATAACGGCGAATCTTGCTATAGAGGGTACTGCGGCTGACTTTTAAACGTTTGGCGGCATCATGCTTGTTCCAATTCGATTCCTGCAGCACCCTGAAGATGAGCTGGCGTTCGTTTTCGGCCAGGGAGGTGGACACCCAGGCGGCGGCCGCTTCCCGGAGAAAGCGCGGCAGATGTCGGCGCCGGATCACATCGCCCTGGGCCAGGATGATGGCATGGCTGACGGCATTTTCCAGTTGCCGGACATTGCCCGGCCAATCATAATCCATGAGCGCCTCCATGGCATCGGCCCCGAAGGTGACCACGTGTTTGCCTTCCTTCAGGTTGTATTTCTTTAAAAAATGCACGGCCAAAAGCGGGATGTCCTCCCGGCGCTCCCGCAGCAGCGGCAGGTGAATGGAGATCACATTCAAGCGATAATAGAGGTCGTCCCGGAACTGGCCCGCTTCCGCCAGGCGGCGGAGGTCCTGGTTGGTGGCGGCCAGGACCCGGACATCCGCCTCTATGGGTTTTTCGCCTCCCACCCGTTCAAAACAGTGGTCCTGCAGAAACCGCAGCAGCAGCACCTGGGTGGCCGGCGAGATGTCCCCGATCTCATCGAGAAACAGCGTGCCCCCACGGGACCGTTCGATCCGGCCCTTCCGCTGGCGGATGGCCCCGGTGAAAGCGCCCCGTTCATGCCCAAACAACTCGCTTTCCAGCAGGGTGGGGGAATAGGCCGAACAGTTGGCCACGATAAACGGGCCCAGGTGGCGATGGCTCTGCTGGTGGATCGCCTGGGCCACCAATTCCTTGCCGGTGCCGTTTTCCCCCGAAATAAGCACGGTGGCGTCAGACTTGGAGATCAGGTCGATTAACTCGAAGATCTCCTGGATATTCTTGCTCTTGCCGATAATGCCGCCATAGCAGATCCTCTCGGTTTCCTGATGGCGGTCCTGATTCATTCTGACTTCGTAAATGACCAGGTGGCGGATATAACCCGCAATCTGGGCGAAGAGGGCGTGGATGAAGTGCAGATCCTCCTTCAAGTATTCCCGGCAGGTATGGAAAACCAGAAAGAAATAGCCGATGCATTCCTGCTGGACAAAGATGGGCAGGCCGAACCAGCTGGGGTAAGGTTCTAATAATCCACTCAGGCACTCCGGCAATTTGCGGCGATCTTCCCCGGTGACGGGGTGCGGGTCCCTGGCCTCCCGGAGATACTGGATAAAATCTCCCAGCGTCCCGGTGTTCTCCAGTTGGTGGAGAAAGCCTCCCAGCGGTTCGCCTACCCCGGCCGAACACTCTTTGAGCGGCAGGAATTGATCCCGGCCGGCATCCAGGATAAGGAAAATGGGATCGGACTCGGGAAAGATCTCCTGGATGATGTTCTGCAAAGCATCGATCAGCTCCACCAGGGAATTCTTGGAACTCACCTGCCGGGAAATCTCAAAGAGGGTTTCCAGTTGATGTTGGGTCCGTTGCAGTTCCCGGGAGCGGAAGGCCAGGTCCGCCTCGGTTTTGCGCTTGTCGGTGACGTCGGTCTCCAGGCGAATGATCAGGTCTACCCCCGATTGGCTGTCGAAGAGCGGATAGGTGGCCACCTGGAGGAGGCGCTCCCGGCCTCGGGCATCCGGATACATCCTTTCCCCCACTACCCCTTGCTTGAGACGGAAGGTCTCTTGAAGCGGACACCAGGCGCCATCCTCATGGCAGGGGATCTCTCTCTTGAAGATAATTTCAAAACACGGCTTCCCCAGCACCGCCGCAGCCCCAAGCCCTACCCGGGCCAGGAATGAATTATTGGCCTGAACAATCCGGTAAGTCCGGGGGTCGATGACGGTGAGGTGGTCGGTGATGCCATTGATGATTTTCTCATTGAATTCCTTGGCCGACTGGAGTTCCGCCTCCGCCCGTTTGCGCGGGGTAATATCAGTGATGATGTTCACCGAACCTAAGAAAGTATTATTGACCTTTAACGGGGCGGCGGAAATCAACCCCACCAGGTCAGAGCCGTCCCGGCGTTTGAGCGTTAATTCATAGACACTGGCCACGCCATTGCGGCGCTGCTCCAACTGGGCCCGGGCCACCCCCACGGCCTCCTCGTCCATAAACTCGAACATGGACCGCCCCAGGATTTCTTCGGGAGCATAACCTAGCATTTCCCCCATACACCGGTTGGCGAAGGTCAGGCGCGCCTCCCCTGTATCAACCATGAAAATCCCTTCCCGGGCATGCTCCACCAGGGTGCGGTAGTGGGCTTCCGACACTCTCAACTGATGTTCCAGGCTCCGGGGTATGGTGACGTCCCGGGAATGCTCAATGGCCTGAATGACCTGCCCCTGGTTATCGCGCAACGGATAACAGTGGATGGCAAAATGGCGCTGCCGGCCGTCCGGCAGGGCAATGACCTTCTCGCGCCGGCGGGTTTCGCCCGTACGGAAGACTTCCCTGACATGGCAGTTTTCACATACGGAGCTGCGATGGTGGAAGACCTCAAAGCAGTGCTTGCCGATGACGTCTGACGCCGGCAGCTCATAGAGATTGACCAGGGCCTGATTGACCAGGCTGATGCGATAGCGCCGATCGTAAATGGCTAGAGGGTCGGTGATGCTATCGAGGACTCTGAAGAAAAACCCGCCGTTTTTCTGGGTCATAACCGATTCCTGCGTTTCTGTCCGGTTAAGAAAGTTTAGCCGGAGTCCGACGACGCTCCCGAATAGGGGGACCCGAGAGAGAAAATTACCATGTCTTGGAATTGGACAAATGGGGTCGTATTAAAAGCATGTTAAGAATATTTTTGAGCTAATGTCAAGATAATAAATGCACCATAATTTATTTGCGGTTATGGACAGGAGGACATATGAAGAATCTGGCGGTAAGCGCCAATGGGGAGAATTTGATCGGGGTAATCGCCGCCAACCGCCTGGTGTGGCACTCAGGTTGGCCGGCCGGCTTGAGGAGCCCTCACTCCTTTAAACCCGCGTAGGCCAGGGGCAGGAGGGCCAGGCTGATGGCGCCGGAGACGATGAGCGGCGCCTCATAACCGTATGCTGCGCCCAGGGGGCCGAAGATCAGGGAGCCGGCGAAGACCCCCAGGGTGGTGACGAGAGAAATGAGACTGGCGTTGCCGCCGATGCGGTCCACGTGAAACAGCCGGGTGATGGTGGTGTAGGTCTCCATGAGGATAAGGCCGTCGCCGAACCCGTGCACCGCCCGCCAGGCAAAGGACCAGGGCAGGACCGGGTAGGTCATCATGATGTGCCCGGCGCCGGAAAAAATCAGGGCCAGGGCCAGAAAGGTGAGGGGCTTCAGACGCCCGGCCCAGAACCGGCCGTAGAGATAGGCGGTGAGCGCCACCACCCCGAACTCGCCGGCCATGTAAGCGCCCACCCCCAGGGGCGAAAGATTTAGGTTGTGTTCCAGAAAAAGCGACAGGCTGGTGGCTTCGGCCCCCCAGTGCAGGGTGAAGAGAAAGAGCCAGGTGGCGAAAAACCGCACCGGGGGCGCCAGAAAATCCCGGCCGTAGTCAAAGAGAGTGGTACGCACCCCCCGGGTCACCGGGAGTTTGACCGTGGGCGCGATCAACAGCAGCGCCACGAGGCTGAAAAGTTTCAGGGTGGCGGGGAAATCCAGCCAGTAATAGCCCGCCCCCGCCAGCAGCGCCCCCACCATCATCCCGCCCATGCGCATGGCATTGTAGCGGCCCAGGCGCCGGGGCGTATCCCCCTGGTCTTCCTTGAACAGCAGGGTATCCAGGGAGAGCCGGAAGAGCTGGCTGCTCAGGCCGAAGCCCCAAAAGACCGCCAGGAAGGGCCAGAAACTCCCCACCAGCGACAGCCCCCAGAGGCTGGCGGCGGTCATCGCCAGGCCGGCCCGGGTGAGAATCCGGGCCGGGTAACGGTCGCCGATAACGCCCACGGGAAAGGACACCAGGATGGCGTTCAGGCTGAGGACGGCGTAGAGGACCCCGATCTGGCCCCCGGTGAACCGGAGACTGCCCTTCAGATAGAGGGGGAGCAGGAAATAGATGCAGGCGACGACGGCGGAATAGACACTGATGTAAAAGGGCAGCAAAATGGCGGGCCGAACTCACAAGGCGTTGCGGTTGAGCCGGACCTCCATGGCCCGGGCCGGGCAGACCGGGCAGCACAGCTCGCAGGCGCTGCATTTGCTGGGGTCAAACAGCACGGCCATCTCGGGCCGTTGGATGAACAGCGCCCCGGTGGGACAGACGGCGGTGCAGGCGCCGCACTGGTAGCAGCGCTCCTCGTTGCGGCGCACATCCCGGGCCACCCGCTGGACCTTGACGCCCGCCTCCCGGAGGTATTTGAGGCCCCGCCGGAAATTCTTGGGGTGGCCCCGGAGCTCCATGACCATGATCCCCTCTTTCCGGGGATAGATGGTGGCCTTGAGGAGGTTGAATTCCAGGTCGTAATCCTTGACCAGGCGGTAGATGATGGGCTGATCCACCACGCTCTCGGAAAAACGGAGCACTAACATTTCCGCATGCATATCCCATCCCTCAGCATGTAATTATATCAGAAAAAAGGAACTCCTCAAACCAGGCCGCCGAAACGGCGCTCCCAGGCTGACCTCAAGGTGGCCAGGGGAGTCTCTAAGAGCGTCCGGCCATGCCGGATAATCTTGAAGGTTGAGTCATTGCCGACCCGGCCGAGGCAATTAAGGGGCTGCCCCTGAAAGAGTTCCTCCAGGCGGCGGGCCTGGGCCGGGTCCACGCTCACCAGGAAACGGCCGGCCGATTCCGCATAGAGCGCGGCGTAGTCCGGTAAATCAGGGGCCACCGGGCTCAGGTCCACCTCCAGCCCCAACCCCGCCGCCAGGCTGGAGGTGGCAAGATGCACCGCCAGGCCCCCCCGGTAGAGGCCGTGGGCCGAGGCCAGCAGTTCCATCTGCCCGGCCTGCTCCACAAGGCGGTAGTAGGCCAGGAAGGCGTCGGGGTTAACCTTCGGGACGCTCAGCCCCACATACCCCAGGAGATCGTAAAACTCCGAGCCTCCCAGCTCAGGTAAGGTATCCCCCACCAGGTAAATGAGGTCGCCGGGCCGCTTCCACGTGAGGGTCAGGGCGCGCCGCAGGTCAGCGAGGACGCTCACCGCGGTGAACCACAGGGTGGGCAGGCCGCTCACCCGGTGCATCTCCCCGAAGGCTCCGGGCAACAGGCCGTCGACGTACATGCTGTCCTTGCCGGACAGCAAGGGGATTTGGTAAGCCCGGCACAGGTCCTTGAGGGCCAGGCAGGCCCGCACCAGCTGCGCCGCCTTAAACTTCCCGTCGGGGTTGTGCCGGGGGTGGTACTCGACGCTGGGCCAGCAGAAGTTGTCCACCCCGCCGATGTGGGAAAGATCGCCGCCCACCGCCAACAGGCGCCGCACCGCCTCGTCGATGGTCACCGCCACCATGTGGTAGGTGTCGATGGCGGAGTAGGCGGGGTTCAGGGCCAGGCTCAGGGCCAGCCCCCGGTGCGAATCCGGCCGGGGCCGCAACACCGCCGCGTCGGCGGGCGCCGGCGCCGCCTCCCCCACCAGGGGTTTGATCACGCTGGCCCCCTGGACCTCGTGATCGAACTGGCGGGTGATCCACTCCCGGGAGCAGAGGTTGGGCCGGTCCAGCATGGCCAGGAGCAGCCCCAGGTGATCCCCGGCCTCGCCCAGCACCGGTTCGGTCAGGCGATTCTCCGGCGGCAGCCACCGGGCTTCGAACTCCCAGGGGGGGAAATCCTCCTCCAGGAACGACAGGTCCATAAACGCCGCGGTGCGGCCCTGGTACTTGACGTCAAGGACGCCCGTATCGGTGTAGCGGCCGATGACGGTGGCCTCCACCGCGTGCTTCAGGGCCAGGCGCTTGAAGCTGGCCTCATGCGCCGGCGC
>PEWM01000227.1 GCA_002779455.1 Deltaproteobacteria bacterium CG07_land_8_20_14_0_80_60_11 | reverse complement strand
AATCAGGCCGCAGCTGTATCCCCGGCGGAACCAGTCGGCCATCCGGCGCAAAGTCTGCACCCCGCCCTTGCGCCGGGACCCCGAGAGCACGATGAATCCCAGACCCCGGGCCACCTGGGCGATAAACTCCCCATCCCGGCTGGGGCTGGCCATCAGCACCATGGGAAGCTGCGACCCTCGAAACTGGCGGGCCGTGAATAGGGGGCTGAGCAAGTGGCAGTGCCAGGTGGTGAAGATGACCGGCGGCCCCGAGGCCATGAGCCTCTTCACCTCCGGCGCCGCCACCAGCTCACAGGGGCAGGTCAGCAGGTAAGCCTGCACCAGGCGTCGCGCCACGGCCGGGGCGTGGCGGCGCCACAGGGGATGGTCCCAGCGAAGCTTCATTGCCGTGGGCGCTTAGCCATAGGAAGTTCGGCGCAAGCCGGGCTTTACTCTATTCCCGGCGAACCAAGTTTACCCTTATGCATAAGGTGAATCATGAAAATGTGGAACAGCCGCCCTCGGCTGTTTTTGGCGAAAGCCATGGTGCGCAGTGCGCCCCCAACAGGCTGACGGCTATTTCTTCGACTCCAGGCGTTCCAGGACCTTGGGAGTATAGAGGTCGTGCTCCAGCAACTCGGGTGACACCGGCCGCATCATATTGAGCTTCATGATCAGAAAGTTGAGGCGGCGCATCTGCTTGAGCTTCTCGGCCTCATCCGGCATGGCGGCCACCAGGTCTTGCAGCTGCACCACTTCTTGCCGCAGCGCCAGCTCCGGCGGCAGGCAGTCGGCGTTTTTCAAGATCTTGTAGGCCATGCGCAGCTCCGGGGGAATGTGGCTGTCCTCCTCCGGGTTGAGGGGTTGGCCCTTGCCCTGGAGGTCGTCGAAGCCGCCGGCCTCAATGGCCTCCCGGATGCGATTTTCCGCCAGCTTGGCAAAAAAGTCCATATTTACGCCTTGGTTTGTCAATCTAAGGTAGTTTAGCTACCGCAATTATGGGCTATCCTTTCATTCTTGGCTGATAGCTGACTGCTGATAGCTGAAAATTACCGCCGCTTCCGGGCCCGCTCCAGGTCCCGCTTCTCCTCCCGCTGCCGGATGGTCTGCCGCTTGTCGAACTTCCTTTTCCCCCGGGCCAGGGCGATCTCCACCTTGGCGTGTTCATTCCTGAAGTACATGCGCAAGGGGATCAGGGTATAGCCCCGCTCCTGGGTTTTGCTCAACAGGCGCCGCAGTTCCCAGCGGTTCAGCAGGAGCTTGCGGGGCCTCTCCGGGTTGTGGCTGTCCAGCGCCGCATGGGTATAGGGGCTGATATGGGCATTGTACAGGTAGATCTCGCCGTCCTTGAAGCGGGCGTGGGCGTCGCTGATGTTGGCCTTCCCCTGGCGCAGGGACTTGACTTCCGTCCCCTTCAACACCAGCCCGGCTTCATACAATGCATCAATGGCATATTCGAACAAAGCCTTGCGGTTCCGGCAGATGATCTTGAGGTTGTCTTCTTTCATAGGACTCGATTGGCGACCAGGGGACGCCCGAACCGGAAAATATCCGGAAAACGGTGATCCATTTCCTTATTGACGTACTCGTTGACTTCCTCTACGGTAGCCAGGGCCAGGGCCCGGCGGGCGATTTTGGTGGCCTCGCTTAGGGAGGTCATGCGGATGACCCTTTTCACCACCGGGATGGAGGTGGGGTTCATGGACAACTCTTCCACGCCCAGCCCCAGGAGTACCGGGATATAGAGCGGGTCGCCGGCCATCTCGCCGCACATGGCCACCCGGATGCCGAGCTTCCGGCTGACCTGGACCACGTCCCGGACCATGCGCATCACCGCCGGGTGCAGGGGCTCGTACATGTCCGCCACGCTCTTGTTGCCCCGGTCGATGGCCAGAGCATACTGGATCAGGTCATTGGTGCCAATGCTGAAAAAATCCGCCTCCCGGCCCAACAAATCCGCCAGGGTGACGGCGGCGGGCACCTCGATCATGGCCCCCACCGGCAATTTCTGATCAAAGGCGATATGTTCCCTGGCCAGTTCTCCCTTCACCGACTCCAGCAGCAACCTGGCGTCGTGCAACTCCCGGGGGCTGGAGATCAGGGGGAACATGACCCGAACCTGGCCGAAGGCCGAGGCCCGGAGGATGGCCTTGACCTGGGTCCGGAAAATCTTCTGCTCCTTGAGGCAAAAGCGGATGGCCCGGAGCCCCAGGGCCGGGTTTATCTCCGGCGCATACTCCAGGGGGGAGAGAAATTTGTCGCCCCCGATGTCCAGGGTGCGGATGGTGACCTCCCGGGGGGCCATGGCCCACACCACCTGCCGGTAATGATGGAACAACTCCTCCTCCGTGGGCAACTGGCGCTGGCCCAGGTAGAGGAACTCGGTGCGGTAGAGGCCGATCCCATCGGCCCCGTATTTTTGGGCCAGGGAGACTTCATCCGGCTGCTCGATGTTGGCCAGCACCCGGGTGGGGTGGCCGTCGCTGGTCACCGCCGGCAGGGAACTGCCCTGGGTCACTTCCCACTTGAAGGTCTCGAATTCCTCCCGGCGGACCTGGTAACTCCGCCGCATGGCCTCATCCGGATTGACGATCACCCGGCCGCTCACGCCGTTGACGATGACCTCCTCTCCGGATTCGATCTTCAGGGTGGCGTTGTCCAGCCCCACCACCGCCGGTATCTCCAGGGAATGGGCGATGATGGCCGTGTGGGAGGTCTTGCCGCCCCGCTCGGTGATAAATCCCAGCACCTGGGAACTGGACATGTGGGTGGTTTCCGCCGGGGACAGGTCCCGGGCCACGATGATCACCGGTTCGGGAAACTCGAAGGTCTTGCTGGCGCCCCGGCCGGTCAGGTGCCCCCGTAGGCGGCGGTAGACCGCCTCCACGTCCTGGATGCGCCCCCGGATATGTTTGTCCCCGATGCGCTGGAACACCTCCTTGATTTTCAGGAAAGCCTGGTACAGGGCCCGCTCGGCGTTGAAGTTCTGTTCCTTGATGAGCTTCTGGGTCTCCAGGAGCAGCATCCGGTCCCGGAGGATGAGCAGGTGCAGTTCCAGGATATAGGCATGCTCCTTTAAATCTTCGGCGATTTCCCTCCTGAGGCGGATGAGTTCCTCTTCCGTCTGGTCCACCGCCCGATTGAAGCCCTTCAACTCCTCGGCGACCTCCTGGTCGGTGTAGAGCAGGCGCGTCGACACCTGGCCTTCCTGGGTCAGGACGTGGGCCGGCCCCATGACAATGCCGGGGGAAGCGGCAATACCCTCGAGCAGGCGATTCTTGCGGGTCATGTCTCCTCAAATTTGCGGGCAAATAGGGAGGTGATGGAGGTGGCCGCCTCCCGGGCCTGGGGACCCCGGGTGCGCAGCACTATCCTGGTTCCCTGGGGGCAGTCCAGAGCCAGGACGTCCAGCAAATCCCGGGCGTTGACCACCAGGCCGTCTTTCTCCAGGGTGATGTCGGCGTCGAATTGCTGCGCCGCGGTGGCGATTTTCGCTACCGGCCGGGCGTGCAGTCCCAGGCGGTTTTCCACCCAGAGTTCTTTTTCTATAGTCCAGAGCTTGGTTTCTTTGATTGCCATTGTATCATGAAATCGGATTTGGAATAAGGTAAGCCGCTGGTTTGCCTTTCAGTTAAGCGCTCTTTTTAAAGGCCCGCCAAATTTATTAAAGAGGGCATAAAATCTGTCAACTTGAGGTAGGGGCGGGTTTAAAACCCGCCCCTACGGTTCCACCGCCTCACTCCACCCGGCCCTGCGCCTTCAGGGCCAGGTAGGTCTGGTAGACCTGGCGCCGGGGAATCTTGAGATCCCCGGCCACCTGGTCCGCCAGGCGCCGCCCCTTTAAACCGCGCTCTCGGGCGGCTTGAAGCAGGCAACCCTCCAAATCCGCCGGCGGGCCTTTTACCCCGGCCGCCGGGCAGGAGAGCACCAGGGCGCATTCACCCCTGATCTCGGCATGTTGCAGCTCCCGGGCAATGTCCGAAACCTGCCCCCGCCAGGTTTCCTCGAACTTCTTGGTGAGTTCCCGGACCACCAGGACCTCCCGGTGAGGCATACTTCCGGCGAGTTCCGCGAGCGTCCGGGCCAGCCGCCGGGGGGACTCATACATGATAATCACTCGGGGCTCCAGCGCCAGGGCCTGGAACATTTTCAGCCGCCGGCCCTCGCCCCGGGGCAGGAAACCCACGAAAAGTATATCCCCTTTGAACCCGGAAAGCGAGAGCGCCGCCACCCCGGCGGCCGGGCCGGGTATGGCCGTAACCGCGACCCCCGCTTCCCAGGCCCGGGCCACCAGGTCGGCCCCGGGGTCCGAAAACCCCGGGGTGCCGGCGTCGCTCACCAGGGCCATATTTTCCCCCGCCTCCAGCCGCCGGATCAGCTCCGGCCCCCGTGAGGCC
>PEWM01000280.1 GCA_002779455.1 Deltaproteobacteria bacterium CG07_land_8_20_14_0_80_60_11 | reverse complement strand
GCTTCATGCGCAGCTTAGGCGGCGGCCTCCTGGGCGGCCTGGCCGGCGGGATGCTCTTTCATAGCCTATTCGGCGGGTCTTCGGCCCAAGGCGGCGCCGGTTCCACCGGCGGGGGCGGCATCGGCCTGATGGATATCCTGCTGCTGGCGGGCATTGCCTACCTGATTTACTGGTACATCAAGAAGAAGCGCACCGAAGCCAGCGCCACGGCGGGATATTACCAGAGCAGCGGCAACGTGGAACTGCCGCCTCAGCCGCAGTACCCGCCGGCGTATGACTCGCCCCAGGCCGCGGCGCCGGGGGGCGACCAGGACCTGGAGCGGGGCCTGGCCAACATCCGGCAGTTCGATTCCTCTTTCGACGAAGCCAAATTCCAGGAATGGTGCACGGATACCTTCTTTAAGATCCAGGGGGCCTGGGCCAACCGGGATATGGCCACCGTCCGCAACCTGCTGACCGATGAAATGCACCGGATTCTCCAGGGGGATGCTGAGGCGCTGAAGGCCCAGAAGAAGATCAACCGCCTGGAAAATATCGCGGTGCGGTCCGTGGATATCACCGAGGCCTGGCAGGAATCGGGCTCCGACTTCATCACCGTGCGAGTCTTTGCCAACCTGCTGGATTACAACGTGGATGAAACCACCGGCCAGGTGGTGGAAGGGAGCAAGACGGACCCGGTGAAGTTCGAGGAATACTGGACCTTCACCCGGTCCGTGGGCGCAAACCCCTGGCAACTGTCCGCCATCAATCAGGCGACTTAAAGGCGGGTTCTGGGTTTTAGGTTGTAAAAGGTTTGATATATACAGAGAGAGAGAGTTCTTAGCTTGGTGATCCGTTTCGATTGAGAGCCGCCTCCTTACTCCGTCCAGTCTTCAATTAAGCCTTCTCTCAGGAGTAATGGGCAGAGCTCCTGGGGAATCGCGCCATAAGAAGCACTTAGTTATTTTAAGAGGCCTGTTATGTCTGACCGTGAATCCCGCGATCATATTTCCGCTGAGGAAGCCGCGCGTCTCTTAGAACTTACTGAAAGCGCGGGACAGGCAGAAGACCTTGAAGGGCTGGCCCAGAGAGTGTTTCCCCTTTTGCTGCGGGTGACGGGAGCGACTGGCGCCCTCCTGTGCCTGGAAGAACCCAGACCCCCCTTTCACTCCCTCTTCCACGAAGGGATTCAATCCAACACCCTGCCGGTGATCAAGCGAATTTGCACCGAGCAATTTCAGCAGATTCCGACCCAGAACGATTCCCCTCCCATAATCGTCTCTTTATCCCCCCAAGAAGCTACCCATCTTTTCCTGTTTTCTCTGAGGCGCAAAACGAAAAAGCTGGGGTTTTTAGGCCTAGTGCTGCCTGCGCCTGAAAAGCCGCCCCGGCGAATTCTCCTGCAAAAGATTACCGGCTTGCTGGCCTATTTCATAGAGCAATTCCTTGACCGGTTGGCGTACGACCAGAAGATCGCGCACCTCAATACTTACCTCACCGTGAGTTCTGAAATAGCTCAGAGTATAAACCTCCGTGAAGTTATCGAGGCCGTTTTGTACTCCAGTATAGAAGCCGTGGCGGCAGAGGCGGCCTCGGTGCTGCTCCTTGATGCGGAGAAAAAGAACTTTCGATTTTACGGGGTGGAAGGACCTGCCCGGCCAATCCTGTTGGATGTCACCTTTCCCGTTGATCAGGGGCTGGCGGGTTATGTCTTTCAAACGCAAAAATCCGCCATCTTCAACGAGGTGCAGCAAAACCCCCGGTTTTATGGCAAGTTCGATTCGGTCTCGGGTTTTCGGACGAAAAACCTGGTGGCCATTCCCCTGGTGGCCGGGGATGAAAAGGTCGGCGTTTTGGAGGTTCTCAACAAGGCTGGCGGCGAGCCATTTTATGAAGACGACCGCCTGCTGCTCGAATCGATTGCCGAGGAAATCGCCTTTGCCATCCGTAATGCCAATGTATGTGAGGAAAAACAGACCCTGGCCACAGAAATCCAGCGGATGCTCGAATTTCAGACGAAGCTGATCCAGACCTCCAACGATGGCATCATTGCCAATGATCGGCAGGGCAACGTTATCATTTTTAATGAAGGCGCCGAAAAGATTCTGGGCTATCGAAACGATGAGGTGATTGGCCGGATCAAGGTAACTCAACTCTATCCTCCCGGGGTCGCCCAAGAGGTCAGGGCAAAAATAGATGGCCCGGAGTATGGGGGCGCAGGGCGCTTGATCCATTATGAGACCATGGGCCTGAGCAAAACCGGAGAGCAAATTCCCGTCGAACTTTCTGCCAGTCTGATTTATGGCAACGATCAAGAGGTAACCACGGTGGGATTTTTCCGGGACCTGCGAGAGCGCCAACAGTTGCAAGAAAAACTCCTGCAGTCGGAGCGCCTCGCGGCCCTGGGCCAAATGGCGGCCCATATCAGCCACGAGGTCAAAAACCCCTTGGTGGTTATCGGTGGGATGGCCCGTCAGGTTTTGAAGGCTGCCGGCGAGGACCCGCCCAAGAGCGCCGAAAAACTTCGGATCATCGTCGAGGAAATTCGCCGTTTGGAGGAATTTTTGGCTGAGGTGGGCAGCTTCGCCAAGTTATCGGAGCCCCGGAAGTGCCCCATAGATCTCAACTCCCTGATCCGGGAAATGTGCCTCAACTTGGAAGCAAGTCTGCAGGAAAACCGCATAAAGTTAGCGGTGAATTTGGACCCCAACCTGCCTCAGGTCCGGTTCGATCCGCTCCTTTGCCGCCAGGTGCTCTTGAATATCGCCAAAAATGGCATCGAGGCCATGCCGGCCGGGGGTACTTTGACCTTTACCAGCGGACGGGATCACGACCGGGTGCTGGTGCGGATCAGCGATAGCGGTGAGGGGATTGCTCCCGACATCATGGATAAGATCTTCCAGCCCTTCTATTCCACCAAGCCCAAGGGCAGCGGGCTGGGTCTGGCCATTTCCCAGACCATTGTCAAGGCGCACCAGGGGGAAATCAGGGTAGAAAGCCAGCCTCACCGAGGCGCCGGCGTGACGGTCTTCTTGCCAGCGGCCTCAAAGTAGGGTCAATTTTCTGGGGTGAATTTTCTGCCGCCGGGGAAAATCAGGCTTACCTGGCCCACCGGTTTGGCCCTCCGGAGTAATCTGAAATTGTGCAACCGCCAAGGCGGAACGGATAGCACAGGATTTTGCGGGCCGGTGGTTGATTTAGCTTGACAGCCGCCAAATTACTGGTAATATCTTTTATAGTTTAGCATGTCAGACTGAAGGCAGGGCCACAAGTCCTGGACAACTATCGGACGGGGATGCTAATCCCACGGCCGATTTTTTTTGCCTGACTGCTGGCTCCCTGCTTTTTGAGCGGGATATTCGCGGTACCCATCTGTAGGAGGTTTTTCAGCAATGAAGGAAACTGGCAAGGTAAAATGGTTTAATGACTCCAAGGGCTTTGGCTTTATTACCCGGGAGAGCGGTCCGGATGTCTTTGTGCATCACAGCGCCATCCAGGGCGACGGCTTCCGCTCCCTGGCGGAAGACCAGGAAGTGGAGTTTGAGGTGGTCCAGGGTCCCAAAGGGGCTCAGGCCCAAAACGTGGTAAAACTCTAAACCGCAAAGCCTGAGAGTCAGAACTCCGGCGGTCTCCGGACTTCCGGAGTTCTGGCATTTTGAGACCGATTAGCGCTCAATGGACAATTTTTGTAGGGGGGGACCCATGTGTCCCCCCCTGAGGGCGCACACATAGGTGCGCCCCTACGTTTCGTCTGTAAATTTTTGACCGCAACTCGGTATGAGACCCAGGGAGGGATAATTTGGCCAGAAATCGTTATGGCTGGCAAAAGCGCGCCAAAGAAATAGCCCGAAAACAGAAGAACGACGACAAGATGAAACGTCGCCAGGGCAAAATCATCACGCTGTCGGAAGAGGAAATACCCGGGGAGACTGGGGAAGGAATGGATGGCCTGGCCGAGACCGAGTCTGCCGGGGAAAATCTCCCGGCCAACCCATCCCTGCCGGACTGACCAGAAGCAGCGGCCGCCGGGCCGCTCTTTGCTGGTCTTTTTTGGTCTGTAGCGCCGTGAGGTCTGATACCGTTTCCGGTTTTCGGTTTTCGGTTTTCGGTTAAAAGAACAAAAGCTTTAAATAAGTTACAGATTATGTTTGTTGCATTGGAAAGAGAAAGGGGTCTGAATCTGCCGCCTGCTCACCGGTTTACGACCTCTCCCCGCCCCCCGGGTCATCACCCTTCCGGCTCGATGCCGAAAAAATCCAGGTAGAATTGAAAGCGTCGCCGTTCCTCGGCGGGGTTTAACCCGAACTCTTCCAGGGAATAGCGGTGCACCCCGCCTTTGTTTTTGGGGTTGGCCAGCAAGAACCGCTCCATGGCCATCTCCGCCGCCGCGCTCAGCTCCAGGTCGAAGTGCGTATAAATCCGCCGCACCATGGACATGGGGGCCCGCAGCAGTTCGGCGTAGTGGACATCAAACAGCTGTTGCTGCAAGTCCCCCTGGGCCTGCCGGTACTTCACCGCCAATCCGGCGCCTTCTTCCCAGCGTTGCCGCACTTCCCGGGCCAGCGCCGCCTTGTTGACCTGCTCGGTGAACGCACTCCGCAAGACCTCGGTGAAGCTGGCGCACGAGGCCAGGACCTTGAGGGGGTCGCGATGCGTCAGGATGATACCCGCATCGGGATAGACCTGCAGCAGGCCCTCCAGGGCCAGCAGGTGGCTGGGCGCCTTGAGCACCCACCGTTGGCCGGGGCAGCGCCACTGCAAATGTTGCAGGAAGTGGCGGTGGAACTCGTATTCGGGGCGCTTGTCCTGCCGGTCGTGCCAGGCCCGGTAGGAAGGCACGGTATACATGGATTCGAAGGTGTAGCTGCGGAAGTCGTGGCTGGTGATGGCAATACACTCTTGGGGCAGCCGGGCGTCGATCAGGTGCACCGTCTCGAAATCCGGCATCAGCCAGTCGAGCCACTTCAGTTGCCTGGCCGTGGTGGTGATCCGGGAGTTGGCGGCGTAGGACGCCCGCTCGGGCGGCGGGGAAGGATACATCACTTCCCAAACCTGGGGGGCGCGATGGGCCGGGTCCTGGGCCAGCAGGGCGTGCAAAAAGGTCGTGCCGCTCCGGGGCAGCCCGGTGATGAACAGCGGCCGGCGGATGACTTCATCGGCAATGCCCGGATAGCGCCGGCGGTCCGCCACCAGCCGGAGCCGGTTGCTCAGCAACCGCAGCGTGTCGCCCCGCACGCAGATCCGGCCGACGAAGCTGAGCTCCGCCTCGGTTTCATAGGCCCGGAACAGGACTCGCATGGCTTCCTGGAACAAGTCGTCCCCGAAGTCATCCAGTCCGGTCTGTTCACGGGCCCTGTCCAGCAGGGCCTTTTCATCCAGCCGCAGGAAGGAGAAGCCATTTTTCGCCAACCGGCGGCCGGCGGTGTTGATCAGGCGCAAGAGCCTCGAGCGATTGAGGCGGTCAGGCTGTGACATCGGCATGGCAGACTTGGGGGCCGGCGGTGGTTTGGGAGCCGTTTATCCGAGGCCCTATCCGGTTGGTTTCCCCAGCATTGTATCCAGGCCGGGGGCATTCCACAACCGGGGAAAGAAAATTTTCGGGAAATTTTCAGGACAGTCATTCATGGGCCCTTGGCCCACCCGCAAAACATGAAAAGATATGGTGGCACAGGTTTTCAACCTGTGCTGAGGAACTTTTCGGAACCGGCTCCGGATCGGGCCCGCCGGCCGGTCGTGGCCACCCGGCTCCCCGGAGGGTGATGGAACATGGTGGCAGGGGGAAGACGGGAACTAACGGCTAGAGGAGTTGTCCACTTGAGTTGAGGTGAATTCAGGGGGATTTCTTATAATAAATAACCATTTCCTTTTTCATGGTAGTGCTCCGTCCTCTAAACCAGTTTCTCCAGGATAAGTCACGAGCCGTGATTACGAGGGTAGCCTGACCTTCTTGCAGTCCTAAGGCCTGGGCATCGAGCGCCAAAGGGAAATCCACTTTTTTAACCGCATCACCGGTGGTATGCCAAATTCCCCCCGGCGGTTCAAGGTTACGAGACAGCACCTCTATTTTCATTTCCTTCTGGATAACGGTCACCTTCACGTGCCGCAACCCACTATCGACATCTCCGGCTTCCAGCCAGAAGGCGGCGTGGGATTCCAGGTCGGCCAAGTCTGGTTTCAAAGTAATCCAGGGATCATAGCGATCCAGGTTTGCCAGGATCAGCCACCCCACGACTGCGGCCACCGCCACCGCGGCCAGGGCGCCGATTCTCCTGGGGATCATGGTCCGCACCTTCTTTTCTTGGGGAAAAGCAGTGGGCCCGGCCATCGAACTTATATCCTGCATCACCTGTTGCCGCCAGTCCGGAGGGAATTGGAGCTCCTCCTGCTTACGGTAAGCCGCAATCAGCGCTGCTTCGATCTTATCCAGGGGTTTTTTGGAGGACTTCATGCTATCCCTTGGGGAAGAATTTTCGAAAGAATCTTCCGGAGCTTCTTCCGGGCCCGGTGCGATTGGACCTTTACTCTGATGACGCTCCAATCCAGAAGTTCCGCCGCCTCGGCCGCCGAGTATTCATTCAGGTGGGTCAGGGTCAGCACCGTCCTTTCCGAAGCTGACAATTGACCCAAGGCCCACTGCAGCAGATCCCTGGCCTCTACCCGCTCCGCGTCCCGCTCCGCCGATTGATCCGCTAAAAGATGGTCAACCCAGTCTCGGCAATCATCGGGGAGGGGACCCGCCAGGTTCTCCTGGTTCTGATAATAACCGCGCCAGAAATCATGGCAACACCTGATGGCGATTTTGGCAAGCCAGTGTTTAAACGGACCGGTTCCTTTAAAACCTCCCAAAGATTGGTAGGCCCGGACAAAGGTGTCGTGGGCCACTTCCGGCGCCTCATCCCTGGGAACATGGTTCCTGACAATCCGAGACACATGGTCCTGGTATCTGTCTAATAAAATTTCAAAGGAGTTAATATTTCCCCTAAGAATATTACGGATAACCAGGGCATCGTCAGGAATATTGTCAGTGAAGTTCATCTCGACGGGGGAAAAAATAAGATTGGGGCCCCAGAAAAAAACGGACCACAATTGGGCCGGAAACTCCCGTTTACCAGGAACTGTCTGATTGCGGGCCAACCCTAACTTTCCACCCCCATCATGCATTAATTCATGCAGATGTCAATCCCTCCCGAATGGCATATTTGGTGAGTCCGGCGATGCCTTTCGCATTTATTTTTCCCATAAGGTTTTGCCGATGGGATTCGACGGTCTTGACGCTCAGATGGAGACTTCTGGCAATTTGAGGGGTAGAATGCCCTTCAGCGACTAGCTGTAACACTTCCTTTTCCCTGATAGTTAAATTGGCGGAATCCGGCGAAGCGGAATAGGCCGGTGGCATTACGTAGTCTTTCACCACCATATCCATTATCCCGGGGCTGAGGTAATTTTTGTTGGCCGCCACCCGGCGAATGGCTTGGATCAACTCCTTGAAAGAACAATCTTTGATCAGGTAACCCGACGCACCGGCCCGCAGCATGTTAAACACAAATCGCCGGTCGTCGAGCCGGGAGAGGGCGATCACCTTAATTCTGGGAGCCTCGGCCAGGATTAAGCTCGTGGCCACGATGCCGTTCATTTCGGGCATACATACATCCATCAATATGACATCCGGGCCTAACTCCCTTGCCAGTCTCACTGCAGATCGGCCATCCTCGGCCTCACCCAAAACGATAATGTCGTCTTCGCGTTCCAGCATGCTCCGAACCCCTTCTCTGGTGAGTTGGTGATCGTCAGCAATGAGAATCTTGATGCTCATCCGGTTCCCTCCCTTAAGGTCGTGGTCCTTGATCAGTTTACTTCCCAGTCAGAATCACCGGGGTGACAAATCGGGCGCGGGGGTCAAGCAGCCTCATCCTTATAGTCGCTGCCGCGGCGGAGAAGGTTACAGAAAATATAATCTTTTTCTTTTGTAGGGGCGGACCCATGTGTCCGCCCACAAGAGGGCGCACACGCAGGAGCGCCCCCTTTGCTCCGCCATCATACCCCGGACCGGAAGAACCGGCAGGGCCGGCTGCCCCGGGACCAGGCCGAGGACCGCCTTGAGGAGGTCCGCGACGGCTTAAATAATAAACATGTAGTGACGCCGGGGTTTTTCGGATATTATTATCGGAGAATAATAAAGAGCAATCCAGGGCAAGGAGATATTCATGCAGATGAAGACCATATCGGGTCCGGTGAAATTTTGGCTAGTGCTGATGGCGGTTCTGTTCCTCTTGACCGCGGCCACCTCCGGGTGGGCCGCCGGCAGCGCCCCGGACTTCACATTGAAAGCCGTCCAGGATGGCAAGGAATATAGCCTGAGCCGGTTCAAGGGCAAAGTGGTGTTAATTAACTTTTTCACCTTTACTTGCGGGCCGTGCCGGGAGGAGATGCCGCATCTGAGCCAAATGTACCAGGAACTCAAGGGGCAGGGCCTCCAGACTCTGGGGATCGGCCTGTCCTCCACCCCCGAGCAGCTCAAGCAACTCGCTACGCTGTTGGGCCTGGCTTACCCGGTGCTCGAGGGAAATGACGGGGTGAGCAAAGCCTACGGCGGCGTCGAACTGGTGCCCCTCACCTTCATCATTGACAAGCAGGGCCACATTGTCCACAAAGTTCTGGGGGCCCGGAGTAAAGAGGAATTCGAAAAAATGATCAAACCGCTCCTCTAAAGGGGGCGGCGGCCACTTAAAGGCGCGGGTCGATATTGCCGAACCCGCATTCCGGCGTATAGCAGGTTACATTTTTGAATTCGCAGGTCTCCTTGCACTCGGGGCAGACCTCCGGAGGTTTGGGCTCCGTCAGGGTGTAGCCGCACTTGGTGCACTTCCAATAAGTTTTTTCTTGGGTCGGGTTCATGGTCTTGGCCTCCTGTCTGGTTGGCCCGGCGCGCCGGGCTGATTTTTCTGTGCCAGCCGCCTTTATTCAGGCGGGCTGAGAAGTGGCGATGCTTCAGTGCCGGTGAGGCCAGGGAATTCCGGCCGCCTCGGTCACCACGTAGCAAAACCAGTCGCAGTCAAGCTCCTTATGGGAGATGGGACAGCGCAGTCTGAGCTTCCGGTCGCCCACCCCGATTATCTCCCAGTCGCCGCGCCGGGGCCCGGCTTCGATGGTGATCTTCTGCCCCATCCGCACCGGATAGGGGCGCAAGATTAAAACGGTATCCCCGGCGGCGCCGTCCGGCCCCTGGGCCGGGGGATCAGTTGGGGCGTTGGACATCCCGGTCACTGGTTCGATCTCCGAGGCCGCCGCCGCTCACGTGGCGCACTTGACCGCTTGCTCGGCCATCACCGAACCCGGCCCGGCCAGAGGCTTGAACATGGCCTTGCTGGAGCCGCAGCACGGGCACTTCCAGTCGTCCGGCAGGTCTTCGAACCGGGTGCCCTTGGGGATCTTGCCCTTCTTGTCGCCGTGGGCCGGGTCATAGATATAGCCGCAGTTGGTAAACTGGCACTGCCACATTTCTTCAGGTTTGGACATCTGAACCTCCTTTTTTCTCATGGTTTAGGGAAGCGTTCCCCTTTAGAGCAGGCGCTCCGAACTCCTGCCCGGAGGCCTCTGCACGCTGGGCGGTTTGCATATATTTCTAAATAACTCTTATTTAGTAATAATAATTACTCTAAACTAAAAAGCAAGGGGGCGCCCCACTTTTTTCCCGGGGAGGAAATTCTTCCCCAAAGAGACGAGTTTCAATTGATTTTAACAATTATTTAATAACTGGCTTAGGCCTCTGGATACCGCAGCCCGTCAACGCTTGGAGCCGGCCCACCCCGTGGCCAATATGCCCCCAGCAGAACGTGCCGGTCATGCGGCCTGGGCCTGGTCAAGGTTGCAAGAAAGCCAGTGGTACGCTCACTTGCTGACCTGGCGGGCCAACCAATTACAGGAATCGCACCAAAGGCCGAAAATTGACTTTCCGCCCCAATTTGTGCTATTCTGCTACCTGCGAGAAGAATTGGCTTCGAGAAGAGCACCGTTTGGGAGATTTTACTCGGCCAAGAGGCTCCAAAACCTCGTTGGCACAGAAACAGCTATGAATGCGGCATAATCTCGGATAAATAAACTCGAAATTATCCAGGAAATTTATGATAAAAATCATTTAGCATTAGGTAGTTAATTTTACAAAGTCCCCCGATTTATAACAATCAAAAGCCCAATATCTTTCATGCAAATAACGTAAAGGGTTAACAAATGGCTGGAAACATCTCATTACTTTTGTTTTCTTTTTTATTTATCTGTATAGTAACATTTTATCTTTTTAAAAAATGGCCAGATTTAGATGTAATAGATTTATATATTATTTTTGTTGGACTACATTTTGGCCTTTCTCCTTTTATAAGAGGTTTACACTTTGGTAAAGATGTTATCTTTGATTTTCGTAATAGTAACCCATTGGCGATAGGGTTAGTTTTTTTGCAAGTACTCATGATTTTGTTTATCATAAGGTTTATATCTTTATATCTTTGCCCCCAATTGATGAATTATCTAAAAATCAGGCACCTCATTTCACTATGGTATCAAACTAATAAGTATGTATTATTTTTTATTTATTTCTGGTTAATCTTATTTCAATTCATCAGTTACTACAAATATGGGATTATAACCTACATATCTCCTGATGATTATGCAGAATTCGGTAAGCATCTGCCATATTGGTTTACATCGATGCGTACAATCTATAATATTATTTCTTTTTGTGTTTTTATGAGTTTATTTGCATATATTGTTAAATCAAATAAGTATCAACAATATTTATTAATTATCTTAACTATTGTTTTTATTCCAATATCAACTATATTTGGCAGAAGATATTTTATCGAAATGATTGTTGCATCAGTTATTTTTTGGTTTGTTTATAAGAAGGAAAACATTTTTCGACTAAAATACTTAACTACTGGTTTAATATTAATTTGTACTTTTTTTGTATTTAGTAATTTATTTCAAGCGTACCGGTCTGTATTTCAATCTGTTGGTAAGATTGAAATAAATAAATTGGATAATCCATTTTCTGCAGCATTAAATTATAATTTAACCATAAAAAATTTTGCATGTAGACCGGGGACATGGGAATTTAGTTTTTTAGTAATCAATAATCAATTGAATAGAACTGAAATGACCACAAATGGAAAATTAAGCTTGGAAGGCTTTAAAAGTTCAGTCCCGAGGTTATTCTGGCCAAAAAAACAATTTGCTGTCGTAGACGATATTTTGTCTGAGCTATATAATGTCAACCCAAAAGATATCGATATCGGCAAAAACTTATTCGGAGTTGGGCAAGTAGACTTCGGTTATTATTCTATCATTATAGTATCATTAGTTATTTTATTTATAATTTATTTGCTTGGAATATTGGTTAAGATAACCACGCCTTATCCTACTTTTTTGTGGCTAATCTCTGGAAACATCATTTTCTTTCTTATTAACATTGAGGAAAACGGGAATGAGCTTTTTATTATGTTGAAAAACATGATCATTATACTGATATTATTAATGATTTATCTGATAACTCGCAAAATTTATTCGATGGTTTTGGATAAAATCACTGCTGTGCGCCAGGCTCATTGAATCGCCAAGGTTGCCGGTTGTCTGGTGGTCGGAGTCCAGGCGCCGCCCACAGGTCCATGTGCTCCAGGAGCATAATTGGGGACAGGCGGAAGTCCATGGCTGAAGATTTACTGGAAAAGGGCGCGATAAGGCCGCGGGACAAGGAAACCTACGCCATTGCGCCCCATCAAGATCTGCCCCGGCACCACCTTCTGCCGTATCGGTATGCAGGACGCGGCGGAACTGGGTCTGCCGGCGGATTAATCCTGAATTTTACCCGTAGCTTTTGACCCATCCAAGGTCGACTTAAGCGCATGTCTTGCACAATCAGCCCGCAGCCGTTATAATTAAAAATTGAAGAGATTGCTGCCGGGAACTTGCCGCGGACCACAGCCAGCCCAGTGCCACCGGACGGGGCCCCCTGTCCGGCCCGGATTCGCTGTCATTAGATTTTAAAAATTCTTGATCATCGGTGGCTCAGGCGTCCCGCCTGTGCTTTTGGGTGGTGCGCCGGGCGCACCTTACGCCAAACGGGGCGCGGGGCGCACCTTACACGGCGGGCATGACGCGCTATATTTTGGCTGTAGGGGCGGGTTTTAAACCCGCCCCTACCGGGCGCAGTTCGCTGCGCCCCGACGATTTAGCGCAATTATCGGAGATTTTATGGAAGTTCGCGAAGATTTACGCAACTTAGCCATTATCGCCCACGTCGACCACGGCAAAACCACCCTGGCGGATGCCATGCTCTGGCAGAGCGGCATCTTTCGGGAAAATGAAACCGTGGTGGAGCGGGTCATGGACAGCATGGACCTGGAGCGGGAAAAGGGCATCACCATCATGGCCAAGAACATGTCCATTACCTATAAGGGCGTGAAGATCAACATCGTGGACACCCCGGGACACGCAGATTTTGGCGGCGAAGTGGAGCGCACCCTGAACATGGTGGACGGCGTTCTGCTCCTGGTGGACGCCACGGAAGGGCCGCTGCCCCAGACCCGGTTCGTCCTGGGCAAGGCCCTGGAGCAGGGGCTGCCCGCCATCGTGGTCATCAACAAGATCGACCGCCCCGACCGCCGCATCCAGGAAGTCCTGAACGAAGTCTACGATCTGTTCATCGACCTGGACGCCACCGAGGAGCAGTTGGAATTTCCGGTGATCTACACCAACGCCAAGGCCGGCATCGCCCTCACTGTCCCCGCCGGTCAGGGGCAGGACCTGGTCCCCCTGTTTGAGACGATTCTGGCTGCCATCCCCGCTCCGGCCTATGACCCGGAGGCCCCCTTGCAGTTTTTGGTCACCAACCTGGATTACAGCGACTACGTGGGCCTGATCGCGGTGGGGAAAATCGTCAACGGGGCGTTGCGCCAGGGGCATGAAGTGGTCCTGATGAAGCGGGGTGAGAATGCCGGCAAGTCCCATCTCAGCCAGGTTTACAGCTACGACGGCCTGGACCAGAACTCCCGGGAGGTCCTCTCGGCGGGCGATATCGCCGCGGTCGCCGGGGTCCCTCAGGCCTTCATCGGGGACACCCTGGGCGACCCCGACGACCCCCGACCCCTGCCCGTGATCACGGTGGAAGAGCCCACCATCTCCATGATTTTCTCGGTCAACACCTCGCCCCTGGCCGGTAAAGAAGGGCGGCTGTTGACCTCCCGGCACATCAAGGAGCGCCTGGACAAGGAAGTGCTCTACAACGTCAGCATCCGGGTGGAGCCGGCAACCACCCGGGACGCCTTTCGGGTGAGCGCCAGGGGGGAGCTGCAACTGGCGGTGCTCATCGAGATGATGCGCCGGGAGGGATTTGAACTGTCGCTGTCCAAGCCCAAGGTCGTGACCCAGGAAGTCGACGGTGAGACCCGGGAACCCCTGGAACTGGCAGTGGTGGATATTCCCGAGGAGTTCGTGGGGATCGTCACGGAAAAGCTGAGCAGCCGCCGGGGCCGGCTCATGAAGATGGTCAACCATGGCTCCGGCCGGGTCCGCCTGGAGTTTGAAATCCCCTCCCGGGGCCTTATCGGCTTCCGGGGCCAGTTCTTGAACGATACCCGGGGCACGGGGCTGTTGAACGCCCTCCTGGTGGGGACCACCCCCTATGCCGGGGAGATCGCCGGCCGCATCAACGGCGTCCTGGTCGCCGACCGCCCCGGCCGGGCGGTGGCGTATGGCATCTTCCATTTGCAGCCCCGGGGGACCATCTTTGTGAAGCCCGGCGACCCGGCGTACCGGGGGATGATCGTGGGCGAAAACACCCGCCCCGATGACATGGGGGTGAATATTTCCAAGGAGAAGAAACTCACCAACATGCGGGCCGCCGGCACCGACGAGGCCCTGCGCCTGGTGCCGGCGCGCCAGTTTACCCTGGAGCAGGCCATGGAGTTCATCAACGACGACGAACTGGTGGAGGTCACCCCCCAATCCATTCGCCTGCGCAAACGGTTAATCAGTTAAGGCTGGCTCTCCCCGGCGATCCAAAACCTTTGCGGCCCGCAAAGAAAGGGAAAGAATCGTCGAAAACCCCTTTCCAATTGGGGGTGATATGTTTATATTATTGAGACATTTACCGTAATAGGGAGGTCTTCGATGGAAGTACGCACCATTCTCTGGCCGACAGATTTGTCCAAGAATTCGATCAAGGCCGCCAAGCATGTGTCATCACTCGCCTTGAAGTACCAGGCCAAGGTCGTCGTCCTGTACGTGGGGGTGGATCTGCTGTCTTATTTCCGGGCCTATGGCGATCCCAGTAAGGATCAATTGGAGCATTTTCAGAGCTGGGAATTAAAGCAGGCCAAAAAGCATCTGGAAACGGTATGTGCGCAAGAATTGAAAGCCTGTCCCAATATCGAGGTGAAGCTGGTCCAGGGGGACGCCGCCAGCGAGATTCTGAAGACGATCAAGGAAGCCAAGGCCGACATGGTGGTTCTGACCAGCCACGGCCGGGGCCAAGAGGATCTGGATCAGAAGAGCGCCGATTTCGGCAGCGTGGCCAAAAAAGTGATGGCCAACTCCCCGGCGCCGGTCCACCTGGTCAATCCTTATACAAAGTGAAACGGGTCGTCTGGTGCCGCAATCCATAAATTTTATGGTATAAAACATTGCGTGCATTCTGCGCCAGCCTGATATAAAATTAATAGGTTAAGATGCAAACTATGAGACCAGGAAGGCTTTATGAAGAACGATATCCATCCCACCTTCATTGAAACCACCGTGCGCTGCGCCTGCGGCAGCGAGTTCGTGACCGGCTCCACCAAGGATAACATCCGGGTGGAGATCTGCTCCAAGTGCCATCCCTTCTTTACCGGCAAGCAGAAGCTCATGGACACCGCCGGGCGGGTAGAGCGCTTCCGGCGCAAATACGCCCATCTGGAACAGTTCAAGCCCGGCGACCAGGCCGAATGAAGCCCGAAGACCTGCGCTCGGCCGTGGGTGGCCAGGCCGTACTGGAGGGCGTGATGATGCGCTCACCGCACGCCATGGCCATCGCGGTGCGCCGTCCCGACGGGTCGGTGATCCTCAAGGATGAGGCGTATCATTCCCTGGCGGAGCGCTACCCCCTCTTGAAGCGCGCCTTCCTCCGGGGTCCCCTGATCCTCATCGAAGCCATGGTCACGGGCGTCAAGGCCCTGACCTTTTCGGCCCAGGCCGCCCTTCAGGAAGAAGATGGCGGCAAAGAGGATGAACCCCTGGGTTGGCGCAGCATCGCCCTCACCCTGGGGGGCGCCTTCCTCATGGCCTTCCTCTTTTTCGGCTTTCTGCCCCACTGGCTGAGCGGTAATGCAGGTGTGTTGGTGGGCCGCCCCCTGACCCCAGCCGATTTCACCTTCCACGTCATCGACGGCATCATCAAGGCCACCTTCCTCATGCTCTACATCTGGGGCATCTCTTTTTTCCCGGACATCCGCCGGGTCTTCGAGTATCACGGCGCCGAGCACAAGTCCATCTGCACCTTTGAGGCCGGGGAAGAACTGACCGTGGCCAAGGCCAAGCAACATCCCACCGCCCACGCCCGCTGCGGCACCTCCTTTATCCTGGTGGTGCTGCTGGTGAGCATCCTGATCTTCACCGTGTTTTTCCCCCTGTTCCCGTCGCTGACCCGCCGGGGCCTGGCCAACAATTTTCTCCAGGTGGTCATCAAGGTGGGCCTTATGTTCCCCATCGCGGCGCTCTCCTATGAGATCATCCGCTGGGGCGGCAAGCACTCCCGGCATCCCCTGGCGCAAGTCCTCCTGTGGCCCGGGTTGGCTACCCAGCGCCTCACCGCTTTAGAGCCCGACGACTCCCAGCTGGAAGTGGCCCTGGAAGCCCTGAAAGCCGTCCTGGCCCGGGAGCAGTTGCCGGAGGCCAGTTGTCAGTTGTCATCTGTCAGTTGAAGAGCGCCATTGTGC
>PEWM01000285.1 GCA_002779455.1 Deltaproteobacteria bacterium CG07_land_8_20_14_0_80_60_11 | reverse complement strand
CGTGCACATCTTCGTCGGTATCCGGGTGGTGGTCGTAAATGTGGATGTCCACCTCGCCGCTGGCGGCCACTTCGGCGAATTTGCCGATGCGGGAGGCCTGGCGGGTGTCCACCAGGATGAGGCGTTTGATCTCCTCCAGGGGCACCTGCTTCATGCGGGTGAAATCCACGAAATAAAAGCTGGAGCGGATGAAAAAGTCCCGCAGGTTGCGCTCCTGGGACCCCGGAAAGACCAGCAGCGCCTCGGGATAGAGCTTCTTGGCCGCCACCATGGAGGCCATGGCGTCGAAATCGGCGTTGAGGTGCGTGGTGATCACCTCCAGGGTGCGGGGCGGCGCCGCCTGCTTTCGGTTATTCCGGGTGGTCATGGCCGGGGATGCGCCTTCTGGTGCACCTGCTTGAGGCGCTCGGCGTCCAGGTGGGTGTAAATCTGGGTGGTGGCCAGGTCGGCATGGCCCAAAAGCATTTGCAGGACGCGCAGATTGGCCCCCCGGGACAGAAGGTGGGTGGCAAAGGAATGCCTGAGGGTGTGGGGGGAGAGGGTCTTCACCCCCGCCTTGAGGGCATACTGCTTCAGAAGCTTCCAGAAACCCTGGCGGGAGAGTTTGCCTCCCCGGTGGTTGATGAAGACATAAGGGCTCTCCCGGCCCTGAAGCAGCCGGGGCCGCGCCTGGTCCAGGTAGAGCTGCAATTTTTCCACCGCCGCCGCCACCATGGGGACCACCCGCTCTTTCCCACCTTTGCCCAAAGGGCGCACCACGCCGCGCCGCAGGTCCAGCTGCTTGAAGGTCAGGCCCACCAACTCCGAAACCCGGAGCCCCGTGGCATAGAGCACCTCCAGGAGGGCCAGGTCCCTGAGGCCTCCCGGCGTGCCGGGGTCCGGGGCGGAGAGCAGCGCCTCCACTTCGGCCTCCCCCATAACCTGGGGCAGCCTTTGGGGCAGGCGCGGCGAGTCCAGCAACTCCACGGGATTGCTCCCGACCTGCTCCTCCCGCTGCAGGAAGCGGAAGAATTGCCGCAGCGCCGACAGCCGCCGGGCCCGGCTGCGGGCCGACAGCCCCCGGGCTTCCTGGGCGGCGAAATAGTCCTGCAGGTCGCCGAGGGCCACGGCGCCCCAGTCAGATCGGCCTCGCCCTTCGATAAATCCCCAGAAATCCTGGAGATCCCGGGCATAAGCCGCCAGGGTCAAGGGGGCCAGCCCCCGCTCCACCCCTAAATGCTGATAAAATTGATTGAGCGCCGCGTCCATGGGATGCCGATTTTGGGAGAGGGGGCCAGGGGCTTTTTCGTAAACGGCCACTTACAATCCCTCTCCCAAACCTCCCCTCCCACCCCCATAAGAGAAATAATTCTGCAAGGGTGTTAATTTGCTATAATTTGCCTAAGATTATACCCTGAGATTCATAAAAGTGACAGAAGAATAGGGCGGCCCATGGCCGCCGTAAATCGGCATGCACGGCACGCCCTATAAGCTGAAAGCTGACCGCTGAAAGCTGAGAGCTAAATGCCCCAAATCATCTACGGACGCCACCCGGTTATGGCCGCTCTGCGCCAGCCCGATACCCCCTTGGAAGAGATCATTGTGGCCCAGGGGGCCGGGGGTCACTGGCTCCATGAGGTTAAGCGGCTGGCCCGGGCCGCGGGGGTGCGTCTCAGGCTCGCCGAGCGGGCCGCCCTGGACCGCGTCTGCGGGACCCCGAACCACCAGGGGATTGCGGCCCGCCGGGGCAGCTACGTTTACCGGAGCCTGGCCGAACTCCTGGACGACCTGGCCATTCTCACCGAGCCGGCGCTGTTGGTGGCGGCGGACAGCCTCACCGACCCCATGAATTTAGGCAACCTCTGCCGCAGCGCCTGCGCGGCCGGGGCCCACGGCCTCATCATCCCCAAGGACCGGGCCGCCGGGGTGACGCCCGCCGTGGCCAAGGCCGCGGCCGGGGCCCTGGAATACCTGGCGGTCTACCGGGTGACCAACCTGGCCGATTGCCTGGCACGCCTCAAAGACGCCGGCCTCGCCATTGTCGGCGCCGATGCCGCTTCTCGCCAGACTATTTATGACACGGACCTGACCCAGCCCCTGGCCCTGGTCATCGGCAGCGAAGATAAGGGGCTGCGCCCCCGGGTCCGTAAACAGTGCGACCTGATCGTGTCCATCCCCATGGCCGCCCAGGAGATCGGCTCGCTGAACGCCGCCACCTCGGGCGCGGTGGCCCTCTTCGAGGCGCGCCGGCAAAGATTAATGCAGCAGGGCGAGAAAGGGCGATAGGGGCTTTTTTGTAAGTAACCCTCACCCTTATAAAAAATACAAAAAACTCCGCCGCACCGCCGCCCCCAATTTTAGACATAATTGATGGGCCAGGGTAATTCCATCTTCTGGTTCTTCTGGTTCCCAAGCTCAGCTTGGGAACCAGATCATAATTGGCGACTGGAAATTGCTCAACTGGCCCCAACCGAGACTCAATCCTTGCCAGCCGAACCTTCACAGGGTATCATGCGGCCTATGGGGCGCATCTGGACATGGCGGGAGGAGGACGCCGGGGCTTTCTGGGACGAGGCGCGGAGGGTCCTTTCGCGCCACGGCATCATCGCGGTGCCCACGGAAACTTTTTTCGGGCTAGCGGTCAACCCCTTTCAGGAGGAGGCCTTAGACCGGCTCTTTGCCCTCAAAGACCGGTCCCCGGGGAAACCGGTGTTGCTGCTGGTGGACGGACCAGGGATGCTCGAACAGGTGGCTCGGGAGATCCCGGTCCCGGCCCGGCGGCTGATGGAAAAATTCTGGCCCGGCCCCCTGACCATCATTTTTCCCAGCCTGCCTCATCTGCCCCGGCGGCTTACCGGCGGCGCCGGGACCATCGGGGTGCGCCAGCCCCGCCAGAGTCTCACCTGCCGTCTGATCACCGCCCTGGGGCACCCCATCACCGGCACCAGCGCTAATCGCGCCGGTCACCGGCCTTGCGTCCGGGCGGACGAAGTCGCCCGGGAGTTCGGCGAGGGCGTGGACCTGATCCTGGAGGCGGGCCCCTGCCCGGGGGGATTGCCATCCACCATTGTGGACGTAACCAACTCCCCAGCGCGGCTGGTGCGGGCCGGGGCGATTTCGCCGGCCGCGCTGGCGGAGATGATGCCTGAGATCGAGGGAATTCCGGCAAAAGGGGGCGCCAGGTGAAAGATCCGGCGGTGGTGGGCATCGACCTGGGAGGCACCAATGTCCGCCTGGCTCTGGTGAGCCTCCAGGGGGAGATTCTTTCCCGTAGGGAACGGGCCACGGCCTCCATGCCCGATCAGGCGGCCCTGGTGGCGGCCCTGGCGGCGGACCTCATTAAGGCCGGCGAAGCCGCCCGGGACCGCGGTTGGGAGATCAAGGGCGCGGGCATCGGGGTCCCGGGGCGGGTTTTGCCCCAGGAAGGCCGGGTGGTCTTTTCCCCCAACGTGCCGGCTTTGAATGACTGCCGCCTGGTTGAACGCCTGGCCCCCCTGCTCAACTGGCCCCTGTTCCTGGAAAACGACGCCAACCTCTTCGCCCTGGGGGAGCACTGGCTGGGGGCCGGTCTGGGACATGACCACATGCTAGGGATCACCCTGGGTACCGGGGTGGGTGGCGGGCTGATCCTTAACGGCCGGTTGTGGACCGGCGCCGAGGGCACGAGCGGGGAAATCGGGCACATGACCGTGGACCCGGAAGGCCGCAAGTGCCACTGCGGCAACCGGGGCTGCCTGGAGACCATGGCCTCGGCCTTCTGGACGGTGGGCTGGGTCCGGGAACAACTGGCCCAGGGGGCTTCCTCCTGGCTGGGGGAACTCTACGCCGCCGATCCCGAGGCCATTCAGGGCGAAACCCTGGTGGTGGCGGCATTGCAAGCGGATCCTTTGGCCCGGCGGGCCTTTGACCGGGTAGGCCGCAGTCTGGGGCAGGCCATTGCCGCGGTGGTGCACCTCCTGGGGCTGTCCCGGGTGGTCATCGGGGGCCGCTTTGCCCGGGCCTGGGAGGTGTTTCAGTCCCCCCTGCAGGAGGAGCTGCACCGGCGCCTTACCCTGTTTCCCCCGGAGGCGGTGAGCGTCTGTCCGGCTCAACTGGAAGACGACGCCGGTCTGGTGGGGGCCGCCCGCCTGGCCTGGCAGGCTTTAGAAGAAAAGTGATTCAGAGGGAGGGCCGGGGAAATTTTTCCGTATTTTTTATTTTTTGTCAGTGATCCCTCCGCCCGCCCCTGAACTGCTCCCATCCAACCCCTCTGGAGGGGCGGACCTGGGGTTCAACCGGGCCGGTCCCCCGGCCCCGGTTCCGGGAGGGCGCCAACCAGGGCCGGCGCTTCCCTGGTTCTTGATCCCGCCGCGCTGACGCCACAACGGGTTGTGAATGCCTATGGCGGAGCGATCATCGGAAAGCCGGAGGCGGGAAAACCGCACGTCCG
>PEWM01000058.1 GCA_002779455.1 Deltaproteobacteria bacterium CG07_land_8_20_14_0_80_60_11 | reverse complement strand
GGCAAGGCTACCAGAACAACTTCGCCTGGGGCAGCCTGGATATCACCGGTCAGCAGATCTCCCTGGTGGACGGCAATGACACCCCCGGCGGGGCTTTGTATGCGGGCCTGCTCCTGGGCGCCAGCCTCAACGGCGACCAGGTGACCAATATATTTGGGGCTAACGGCCTGGATATCTACTATGACCCGCTCCTGGCCGGCAATGCTTATCTCGGCGGCCGGACCTTCACCCTCCAGGATGGCGGTCACCTCGCCGCGGCTGTTCAGACGCCCTTGCCGCCAACCCTGTGGATGGTCTTAAGCGGTTTGGTGGGCCTGGGGATATTGAGAAGGAGGAAGGTTAACAAAAGCTAAGCATTTTCACAACCTGAGACAACCGAGGCAGGGTCAGCCATGGCCCTGCCTTCTTTAGTGTGCCGGCTTATACAGTTTTCGGTTTTCGGTTTTCGGTAAAAGAATAAGGCAATATCAGGGAGATATACGAATGATATGGAAAAATTAGCGAAAGGGCGTATAAACGTAGGGGCGCACCCATGTGTGCGCCCTCGGGGGGGACACATGGGTCCCCCCCCCAAAATTGCCCATTGATCGCCAATTGGGACAAATCACGGAGGATTAGGGTGTTGGGGCGCGGCTAAGCCCCGGGCCCGGGAGCTTCCTGGCCAACCGCGCTCTCTGGGCGCCGCCGCCTGAACCGCTTGCCCAGCTTCTTCTGGAAGGCTTCCATATAGAGGTAAAAGACCGGGGTAATATAGAGGGTGAGGAGCTGGGAGACCAGGAGGCCGCCCACCACCGCCACTCCTAAGGGCTGGCGGGATTCGCCCCCGGCCCCGAAGCCCAAAGCGATGGGCAGCGCCCCCATGAGGGCCGCCATGGTGGTCATCATGATGGGCCGGAAGCGGACCAGGGCCCCGGAGTAAATCGCCTCCCGGGGGTTTTTGCCCTCGGTGCGCTGGGCCGCCAGGGCGAAGTCGATCATCATGATGGCGTTTTTCTTGACGATCCCCACCAGCATGATCACCCCCACAAAGGCGTAGATGTTCAGGTCCATGCCGAAGAGCATCAAGGCCAGCAAGGCCCCCACCCCGGCGGACGGCAGACCCGAAAGGATAGTCAGGGGGTGGATGAAGCTCTCGTAGAGGATGCCCAGGATCAGGTAGATCACCAGGATGGACATGATCAACAGGAGCCACAAGCCCTGCATGGAGGCCTGGAAGGCCTGGGCCGCCCCCTGGAAGTTGGTGGTGATGGTGGCCGGCAACATCTGCCGGGCCAGTTTGTCCACTGCGGCCACCGCGTCGCCCAGGGCCGCGCCCGGCTTGAGGTTGAAGGAGATGGTCACCGCCGGCAGCTGGCCTGAGTGGTTGATGGTCAAAGGTCCCAGGTTCCGGGTCAGGCCGGCCACTGCGTCCAGGGGCACCAACTGGCCTTTGCTGGAGCGGATATAGAGCCACTGCAGGGCCGCGGGGTCCGCCTGGTAGCGGGGCTCCAGCTCCATGATGACGTCGTATTGGTTGTTGGGGGCGTAAATGGTGGAGATCTGCCGGGAGCCGTAGGCGTAGTAGAGAGCGTCCTCGACCTGCTGGGCCGTGACCCCCAGGGTGGCCGCCTTGTCCCGGTTGATCTCCACGTTGACCTGGGGGTTTTTGATCTGCAGGTCGCTGGTCACGTCGATCAGCCCCGGCAGGGTGCGTACCTTGGCCTCCAGCAGGGGGGCATAATGGTACAGGTCCTTAATGTCCGGGCTCTGGAGGGTCAACTGGTACAGGCTCTTGGTCAGCATGCCCCCGAGGCGGATGGGGGGCAGGTTCTGCATGAAGGCCCGGATGCCCGGCACCGTGGCCAACTGGGGCCGCAATTGCTGGATAATTTCTTCCACCCCCGGGCGCTGGTTCCGGGGGATAAGGCGGATGAACAAGCGGCCGGTATTGCCCGCCACGTTAGGGCCACTGGCCCCGACGCTGGAGAAAAAGTTCTTCACGTAGGGGTTCTTGGCCACGATGGCCATCAGCGCCTGCTGCTCCTTGACCATGGCATCGTAAGAGATGCCCTGGGCCGCTTCGGTGAAGGTAAAAATCGATCCCGTGTCTTCGCTGGGGAGAAACCCCTTGGGAATAATCCCCAGCAGGAAGAGGGTAACCACCAGGAGCAGGACGGAAACCATCATGGTGGACCGCTGGCGCCGGAGCACCACGGTCAGGGTCCGATCATAGAAGTGGAGCATCCCCTGAAAGATGCGCTCCGTCCGGTCATACAGGCGGCCGTGGCGCTCCTCCCGGGGCGGCCGCAAAAACCGGCTGCACAGCATGGGCGTGAGGGTCAGGGAAACCAAGCCGGACACCAGGATGGCCGCGGCGATGGTCACGGCGAATTCGTGGAGCAGCCTCCCTAAGATGCCGCCCAGAAAGAACACCGGGATAAACACGGCCGCCAGGGACAGGGTCATGGAGAGAATGGTGAAGCCGATCTCCCGAGAGCCGTTGATGGCCGCCTCGAACGGCGGCTCTCCCATCTCCATGTGCCGGACGATATTTTCCAGCACCACGATGGCGTCGTCCACCACGAACCCCACGCATAGGATCAGGGCCATGAGGGACAGGTTGTCCAGGCTGTAGTCCAGGAGATACATCACGGAAAAGGTGCCCACGATGGACATGGGCAGCGCCAGGCTGGGAATGACGGTGGCCGAGAGATTCCGCAGGAAGAGAAAGATCACCATAACCACCAGCCCCAGGGCCAACAGCAGGGTGAACTGAACGTCATTCACCGATTCCCGGATGGTAGCGGAGCGGTCGTACAGGGTGGTGATTTGCACCGAGGCGGGGATCTGGTTCCGCACGGAGGGCAGCAACTTATTAATGGAGTCCACCACCTCGATGGTGTTGGTCCCCGGCTGGCGCTGAATGGCCAGGACGATGGCCCGGGAAGTTTTGTACCAGGAGGCGACCTTGTCGTTGGAGACGCTGTTGATCACCCGGCCCAGCTCCGACAGGCGCACGGGTTGGCCGCTCCGGTAGGCCACGATAAGGGGCCGGTACGCCTCGGCGGTGGTGAGCTGCCCCGTGGCCTGCACCGTAAAGGCCTGGTGGGCGCCGTAGAGGGTCCCGGTGGGCAGGTTGACGTTTTCTTTCTTGACCGCGTCGGCCACCTCGTTAATTCCCAGGCCCCGGCTGGCCAGGGCCTGGGGGTCCAGTTGGACGCGCACCGCGAACTTCTGCTCCCCAAAGATCTGGACCTGGGCCACCCCGTTAATCATGGAGATGCGTTGGGCCATGAGGGTGTCGGCATACTCGTTGACGGTGGACAGGGGCAGGGTCTCGGAGGTCACCGCCAGGTAGAGGACCGGCTGATCCGCGGGGTTCACCTTCTGGTACACCGGTGGGGTGGGCATGTCCGGGGGCAACTGCTTGGAAGCCTTGGCGATGGCCGCCTGGACGTCCTGGGCCGCGGCATCCAGGCTGCGGCTCAGGTTGAACTGCAGCGTGATCTGGCTGAGCCCCAGGGCATTGGTGGAACTCATGGAGTCCAGGCCGGCGATGGTGGAGAACTGGCGCTCCAGGGGGGTGGCCACCGCTGAGGCCATGGTCTCGGGGGAGGCCCCGGGGAGGTTGGCGGTCACCATGATGGTGGGAAAATCAACGTTGGGCAGATCGCTCACCGGCAGGTAGCGATAGCTCATGGCCCCGAAAAGCAGGATCGTCAGCATGACCAGGGTGGTCATGACCGGCCGGCGGATGAAGATCTCGGTGAAGTGCATTAATTAATAAGATAGTACCTTAGGTTATTTTTTTAATAATGCCATACTGCCATGCTTCCAAAACCATCTGATCAAGCAAATACTCTCCATACAGTATTTTATTGGTACTATTATATTTGATTTGGTATTTGCCTCATTATAATCTCGATAAGTCTTTGTTTTATTTATTAGATTTATTAAATTATTTAAATTGCTCTCAGGAAACATCGTTAAATCTTCCCCTCAGCACCTCATGGAATCTATCAAAACCTCTACCACTTGATGATATAAAGTTCAAGGAAATTTTTTAAAAGAGCTATATCGAAAATGCTCTCTTGATGAGTCCATCTAAAAATTGCATCGCAACATGCAGAGGTCTTTTCGTTTTCGGACTCAAAGCTGTGTGGGGGTCATGCCCCCTCCCCCAAGGCCCCAAGCCCTTCCTTCCCCAAGCCCCCGTTGCCTAGGAAGCCCATGGCGGCATGGTGGCCCCTTGCCCATGCTTCCCGGCTTGGCCCCTCCCCCGGCATAAATGACCCCCTGATACTGAGTTGGTGCGCCAGGCTAAGCTCTGGCGGTTTTAGATAGATGGAAGGTTCTATCCATGGTAATTGCCTGTTCACCATGAAGTCACGGCTCGGCGCCAGGGGTGACCCGAAGTGTCAAGCGAGCCGGTCAAGGTGGTTAAAACCGGGACG
>PEWM01000036.1:15114-15962 GCA_002779455.1 Deltaproteobacteria bacterium CG07_land_8_20_14_0_80_60_11 | reverse complement strand
CTTCGGGCAGTCCTTCACCCTGCCGGGGGGTTATGTGGTGCCGGGCCTGCGCACCCGGGAGATGAACACCCAGGTGGAGGTGGGTGACGGCCAGACCTTCGCCATCGCCGGGCTGCTGTCGGACACCTCCCGCACCATCATCAGAAAATTTCCGGTGCTGGGGGATATCCCGATCCTGGGGCCCCTGTTCAGTTCCAACGAATACCAGAAGAACCTGACGGAGCTGGTGGCCCTGGTGACCCCCCACCTGGTGAAGCCCATGGCCCCGGGAGCGGCCCGGTTGCCCACGGATAAGTGGATCGATCCCACCGACGTCGACTTCTACCTGCTGGGGCTGGACCAGGGCCGGCAGCAGCCGGCGCCGGGGCCCGCCCCCGCACCGGCGGCGCCGCTGCCACCGGGATTTGGCCACCAGTCCCTGAACTAGGCGCCCGGCGCCGGAGAGAGAACCATGCACAAAAAGGATACGAAAACTTCCCAAGCCCTGAGGGGCCTGGCCCTGGGGGTGGCGCTGCTGGGGCTGGCGGGGTGCTACCCGCCCAGCGCCCTGGAGATGGATTACGGCAATGCGGTGCGCAACAACGTCGCCCAGCAGGTGGTGAACCCCCGGGCCGGCTTCAACCCGAAGCCCGCGGTGGGGCTGCCGCCCCAGGCCGCCGAGGGGGAGATGGATAAATATAACAAAACCTTTAAGGAAGAACCGAAGCCAATGGGGAAACAATTAGAAACCCAAATGAAAAGTCAATGAACCGGACTCGCCGCATCACCAGGGAGACCGCGGCGGGCCTGCGATTCGGCAATGGGGGGAGATCGACATGGTTAATGGGGGAGTCCAAAAACCGGGCACA
>PEWM01000036.1:13605-14971 GCA_002779455.1 Deltaproteobacteria bacterium CG07_land_8_20_14_0_80_60_11 | reverse complement strand
TTTGGGAGTGGTGGGCTGCACCGGCCCGGGGTCGGGCCTAGGCGGCTCTGTTTTGGCCAACATGCGTCAGTCTCCCGGGGAAATCGCCCGGCTGGAACGGAATGCGCACTACTACAAGTTGATGGGGCAACCCGAGTTGGGCCTCAAGGAATTGGAGCAAGCCCATCAACAAAATCCTGACAATCTCCAGATCACCGATTTACTGGCCCGGAACTATGAAGAGCTGGGAAAATTCGAGGCCGCCCGCCAGCTTTACCAGGAGGCGCTCACCCGGCACGGGTCCCATGCCGTCATGGCCAACAATTTATGTTTCTCTTATTACCAGGAGGGCCGTTGGCCAGAGGCGGAGACGTGCTTTCGCCAAACCCTGGCCCGTGATCCCGGCAATGTCGCGGCCCGCAACAACCTGGGGCTCCTTTATTGCCGTCTCGGCCGCCAGGACGAGGCCCGCCGGCTCTGGCAGGAAGCCGAAGGCGGTGCGGCCGCGGACGCCAAAATGAGCCAGGCCCTGGCGGCTTTAGGGATGCCGGAGCGCGCCGTGTATGCCCGGAGGCCCGAACCCACTCCGCCGGCGGCCAGGGTAACCCAAGCCCCAACGCCGACCGCGGCCGCCTCCCGGTTACGTGCCCCTATTCCAGCCAAGCAGAGCGCCCCGGCTCAACCTGTCACCCCTAAAGTGTCCGCCGTACATTTAGCCACCAAACCTGCGGCGCCAGGGCCGGTTGAGGTCAAACCTCGGCCGGAGGCCCGGAAGCTGGCGGCCGCCCCCAAGCAGGCCCTGGCGGCCAAAGCGCCGGGGCCAGTCCCCCAGGCGTCGCCTCTAACCCGTCAAGCCCCCCTGACCTGCGCCGAACTGACAGACACGGCCATTGAGGTCAGGAACGGCACCTGGACCAGAAATCTGGCCCATCAAACCCGGTCTCTGCTCCGCCAGGAAGGGTTCACCGTGGCCAAAATCGGCAATCACGTGGATTTCGGCGCGGCCAAGACCATGGTTTATTATCGGCCCGGGGCGGAAAAAGTCGCCCGGGCGGTGAGCCGCGTGGTTTTCCCGGGAGCCGGACTGGCGCCGAGCCAGAAGCTTAAGAAGGGTATGGATATCAAGATCCTCTTAGGCGCCGATCTCCTCGAACGCCCGCAACTGATGGCGCGCTTGGTTGCCGAGGCTAAATAATGGCGGCGCCGCCTCCTCTCCGGCGGCTGGTCACCGCAGTTTTGGTATTGACCTTGCCGTTGTTGGCGAGCCAGTGCGCCAAGAAATCACCCCAGGCCCCTGCGGTGCAAGGCCTGACCCCGGATCAGGCGGAAAAATTTCAGGCCCTCCACGACCCCTGGCCGGACCAGAAGCCCCGGCCGCCGGAACAGT
>PEWM01000036.1:11827-13515 GCA_002779455.1 Deltaproteobacteria bacterium CG07_land_8_20_14_0_80_60_11 | reverse complement strand
AGGAGCACCCGGAGCGCTATGACCTGCACTACAAAGTGGGGGTCATTTTTCTCCTGTCCGGGAAGTTGGAGGCCGCCCAGAAAGAACTGGCCCTGGTCCTGGTGCACCGGCCGGAGATGCTCAAGGCCCACGAAGCCATGGGGCTGGCGCACCTCCAAGGCAAACAATATCCCCTGGCCATCGACGAATTTCAGTACGTTTTGGCCCAGGACCCCAAGCGGGCCCAGACCTGTCACCTACTGGGCGTCACCTTCCTGGAGTCCGGCCGGCCCGATCGCGCCATTCTGGCGCTGAAAAGGGCCACCGGGTTAGACCCCCGCCAGTTAGCCTCGCACCTCGCCCTGGCCCAGGCCTACCTGCAGCAGAAAGATTATCCGCCTGCCGTGGCCAGCCTCAAGCAGGCCCAAACCCTGGCCCCGCAGGACCAAAAGGTCAACCAACTGCTGGGACGGGCGCTGGGGGCCCAGAAGCAGTATCCCCAGGCCCTGATGGCCTTTATGAAGGCCGGGGACGAAGCTCAGGCCTATAACAACATCGGGGTGTTCTACTTCATGGATGGGCATTACGAGGCGGCGGCCAAATGCTTCCAGCGAGCCCTGGAGCTCAGGCCCACCTTCTACCAGGAAGCCAAAACCAACCTGCAGCGGGCCCTGGAAAAAATGCAGGAGACCCGGAAAAACGGCAGTTAGCCCATGGTCCTTCCTAAACCGGGCAGCGGCCAGGCGCGGGGCGGGGAGAACCCGCCTTTACTTTTTGGTCCCGCCCTCCTGCCGGCCTGCCCGGGGAAGGGAAAAACCTTGGCGGCGAGGATGCCGGCGGCGAAGCGGCGCATTTCTCTGCTTTAATCCCTGGCAGGTTCTTGTTATGATGAAAAAACGGAGGTGCGGTGGTTAACTTCCCTCTGCCAGGCCAGGTTATGCAAAAAGCTACCTTTAAGATGCGGCGCAAGATCATTCTGGCTTTCCTGTTCAGCCTGCTGTCGGTGTTGATTTTCTCGGCGTTCAGCTTCCAGGTCCACCGGGAAATCGGCCACCGCCTGCGGCTTCTGGAACTCACCGACGACATGTTTCACAACATCCTGGAGTTGCGCCGGGTGGAGAAAAATTTTTTCCTTTACCGGCGGGTGGCCAGCCTTAATGAGGCCGAAACTTATCTGAGTCGCGTGGAAGAAATTTTCCTGGGCCATGAAACCGAGATCCTGCGATTAAAGAAAAACCCCCAGCAGCCGGATTTTGGGCGCATCCTGACCAGTTACCGGGAAATTCTGACCAAGATTAAACTACAGATTGATCGAGTCGGCCCGGATCTGGCAAATCATAATTTTTCTCCCCTGGAAGAATCCTTGCGCCAACAGGGCCAAGAACTGCTCACGATCACGGAGAACTGGGAAAAGGAAGAACGGCTCCTGATTGATCGGTTGTTTCAACGGGCCATGATCCTCTTCATCATTTCCGTGGTGGTGTTCCTGGCCCTGGGGATCATAGTGGCCTTCTACCTCTCCCGCATGCTGGTGCAGCCCCTGTTTCAGATGCAGCAGGCCATGGACAAGATCGCCCACGGCGATTTCACCCCGCTCCCGGAGCCACCAACCTCGTCGGAGGAATTCTTCGCCCTGTTCCGGGCCTTCAACCGCATGATTCGCGAACTGGAGGAGCATCAGGAGCAACTGGTGCAGTCCCGGAAAATTG
>PEWM01000036.1:3387-11609 GCA_002779455.1 Deltaproteobacteria bacterium CG07_land_8_20_14_0_80_60_11 | reverse complement strand
GCGCTGTCCATCGGCACGGTCATCCAGGACACCTTGAAGCTGGTGCGCAACCAGTTGTCCCTCTCGGGCATCAATGTGGAACAGGATATTCCTGGGGACCTGCCACCCATCCGCGGCGACAAGAAAAGCCTGCAACAGGTCTTCCTTAATTTGTTCATCAACGCCATCCAGGCCATGCTGGACGGGGGCGCCCTCCGGGTCAGGGCCCACCCGTCCCCGGATGGCCAATGGATGGTCATTGACGTGACGGACACGGGGGTGGGCATCGACCCGGGGCACCTCTCCCAGATCTTTGATCCCTTCTACACCACCAAAAAGGTGGGACGGGGTACCGGCCTGGGTCTGTCGGTGACTTACGGCATTGTGGAAAAACACGGCGGCCATATCGAGGTCAAGAGCAGCAAAGGTGCGGGCGCCACCTTCACCGTGACGCTCCCCCTCCAGAGGGCTGAGAACAATGAGCGGTGAGCGGTTGGAACACTGCTCACTGCTCACTGCTCACTGCTCACTCAATAAAAGCATAACCGGCGGCGGACCGGAATCGGGAGTCCCATGAACATCGCCATCGTTGATGATGAAGTTATCGTCCAGAAAAGGCTCCAGGCGGCCCTGGAAAAGGATGGGCATAGCGTCAAGACCTATGGCGCCGGGGAGGCTTTTCTCCTGGACCTGGACCCGGGGAATTTTGACCTGGTCTTTTTGGATGTGGTGCTGCCCGGGCAGAACGGCATGGAAGTGTTGCAGCAGGCCAAGGCCCGGCGGCCCGAAATCGAGGTCATCCTGATTACCGGCCACGCCTCCCTGGATGCAGCCATCGGGGCCATCAAGCAAGGCGCTTTTCACTATGTGGCCAAGCCCCTGAAACTGGAGGAAATCCGCAACCTGACCCGCCGCGCCCTGGAGCATAAGCTCCTGGTCACCGAGAACCGCCGGCTCAAGGCCCGGCTGGAACCCCTGGACGGCTGGGGGGAGATGATCGGGGTCAGCCCGAAAATGCAGGAGGTGTTCCAGATCAGCCGGAAAGTCGCCCCTCTGGACTGCAACGTCATCATCCAGGGGGAAAGCGGTACCGGCAAGGAGCTGGTGGCCCGCCTCATCCACCGGGAGAGCGCCCGGAGCATTAGGCCCTTCGTGGCCTTCAACTGCGGCGGCTTTACCGAGGAACTCATCGCCAGCGAACTGTTCGGCTATGAGCGGGGCGCCTTCACCGGGGCCATCGCCACCAAGATCGGCATCCTGGAGACGGCCCACCGGGGCACGGTGTTCATGGACGAAATCGGGGATATGCCCCTGTCCATGCAAGGCAAGCTCCTCCGGGTCATCCAGGAAAGCCGGATTACCCGGGTGGGGGGCAACCGGCCCCTGCAACTGGACCTCAGGTTCATTGCGGCCACCAACAAAGATTTGAAACGGGCCGTGTCCGAGGGCCGCTTCCGGGAGGACCTCTACTTCCGCCTGAACGTGGTGCAAATCACCCTGCCCAGTCTCATGGAACGCCCGGAAGACATTCCCCTCCTGATCCAGTACTTCTTGAACCTCTTCAGCCACAAGTTCGCCAAGCGGATCGCCGGCATCGACCAGGCCGCCCGGACGGTGCTCCAGGCGTATTCCTACCCCGGCAATGTCCGGGAACTGCAAAACGTCATCGAACGGGCCGTGGCCCTGGCCGAGGGGGACACGGTGACCCTGGCGGATCTGCCTCCGGACCTCCAGGATATTGCCCCCAGCTTCAACGGCTGCTGGCCCACCCTCGAGGCGCAGGAGCGGGATTATATCCAAAAAGTGCTGGCCTTCACCAATCACCAGACCGGGGAGAGCGCCCGCATCCTGGACCTCCCCCGCACCACCCTGTGGCGCAAGATGAAAAAGTACGGCCTGTCCAAGACTTGAGTCTCGGATTCCAATACGCTTCTTTATGGAAAAATTTCATCATATCCATAAAACTGGCAGCGGGAGATTCTACCCTTTGGAAATCGGGTGGGTAGCTCAGGACATTTATAAAATCCCTCTTGATAAGAATTTGACAGAAAATGCCTGCAGATCGGGTTGCAGGCTATATGGGAGAAATGGAGGTTGCCCTCCCTTTTCACCAGACTTCAAACTTTTAAGGAAAAAGTTCAAACTGGCTAATATTATTTATACTAAACTTTTAATAGATAATTATCCTCCAAACGTATTGGCCGGGAGTTACTATGTTAGATGGTCCTTTGTTGAAGCATTACTCACGCCTTTTACGAATAGATTTGCCGCCATTGTCAATGATGATGAGAATAGATTATTTTTATCTTCCGGATTTTGTAAAGGCTGTGGAAACCAAAGATGCGCAGTAAAAGAAAGCAGCAAATGTCGCCATCCTTTGCGCCGGACGTTTTCTTTAGAATCCACAGGCGTGATAGTTTCAGAGGTTGCAGAGAAATTCTTAGGCTTCGAGCTTTTCTGGTGGGACAGGTTTAATAAAGATTATTATCCAGCATATATGACAAAGATAGTTTCCATATTAGGCAATCAGCCCATAGATAATTCCGATATATCAGCGCTATTAAAATGATCTAGAAATGGTGCAATTTCCGGTCCTATCTTAACCTTGTAAATCCCTGGACAGTCTGGGTCTGGACCTATCGCAAGATGACCGTGTTGTCTAACTCTTTGAGCTGGGCATCTTCCCTTACAAATATTGTTCTTTGTACATTCTGAACAAACCGAAATATTTTGGTAGTCAATCTTTTGAATTTCCTTAAAAACCTCTGCTGTACTCCATATAAGGGTCAGATTTTTATCTCTTATATTTCCTGCTACAAATTCAGGAAAGTGCTTAAAGGCTGGACAAGGGATTACATCCCCGCTTGGGGTAATACTGCATGTCGATTTTCCGGCCTTACAGGCAGATATTTTAACTGTTTCATCGATAAAGCCCAAGAAATCCAGGGGGCACCCGGCGCGGATTTTTAACCTATCCCCATATTTTTTCATCAATTGTGCTACAGCTTTTAAAAATTCCCATAATTTATTGCTTTGAAGTTTAAGGATTTCCCTATGTACCTCTCCTCTGCCTTGGGGAACAAACCTGAGCAATGCCACCTCATCAATACCCAGTTTAATTGCAAGCTTCAATACATCCTCAAATGAGTCGGCATTTGGCTGCATAGGAACAAAATGGGTCCCAACCCAAAAACCTAACTTCTTTGCGTTTATAATAGTCTGGCAAAGAGCGTCAAAACTGCCCGGCTTTCTGGTTATTAGATCATGCACCTCGCTAGTACCACCTTGTAGATTGAAAATAATCTTATCGAACCCATGGCCGCGCAGCTTCTTCAAAAGTGCCACACTTAAAGGTCTGCATCTTCCCTTATATGAAACCCCACAGGTATAAAGTCTGGTTTCAAGGCCTTTACCCTTGGCAAACGCAACAATATCCACGAGATTTCTGTGTAAGGTAGGCTCCCCCCCGGATATTTCAAGAATTTTCCCCCCAAGAGCATGAAAGTCGGAGATAATTTGCTCAATTTCCTTCAAGGTGAGTTCATCGACATGCTCTTCGCAACCAGGGAAGGCCGTAGAACAGTGCAGACAGTTCATAATACAGCGATTGGTTATTTCCAAACATAATTCAATCAAGTCTGCCATTATAGCCTCCCTTGATGAATTAACGGCCGCGGAAAAGTATCGTTAATAACAATATTAATATCCCAATTAAAATGCCGCCATAAATCTTAACTGCGGTTTCAACTGTTCCAAGACGATTTCCAATTTCATGGACCGGAATTCCTGCACCTAAAAGAGGCATCATTTCTTCAGGTTTAATATGTTCTTGTTGCCAATGTTCGTGCTTTTCACCATATTCCTCTGCACCATCCCTAATATAAGTCATAAAAAGTATAAATGTTGGATCACCATACTTTAATACTACATCAGAAGTTCCTGCATTGTAAACAGAATATTTAAGCATTCCCTGAAACCCGGGATCAACATGAAAACCTGAAATATTTATCAGTCCATAAAGCTTATGCTTTGTTTTAATTGAAATAAATCCCATGCAATCTGGTGGTATTTTTATATATTCTTTAGTAATTAATAGTGCTAAATCTCCAGGAGCGATTGTAATATAACCATCCTTTTTGTTAAGTTTCTTTAATTTTTTCTTACTACTAATAAAAGCCTCTTTCCCAAGAGATAGCACTATTGAAGACCCTTCAATTCGAGTCTTTTGGGGGCCCTCCAGCCAATCCCATGCCTCCTCCTTTGGCAAAATATCATTGATCCGATTTTTGAAATCGATCGTAGACCAAAAAGTTCTTTCTATCTCGCCCATTTTAGAAACAACTTATTATTAATGGTTAAAATATCATTTTATTGCAAGGTTATTTTTATCTATTAATATTATAAGGATATCAATAGTTATTGAAAAACAAAATGTGAGGATGAGAATGAAGACGCCTGACCAAACAAGCAATTTAAAGGCCTGCTGCTGAAATAAAGTCAAATTCTCGAGCCACAATCCAAGTAATCCCAAAATTATTAGCGTAGATGACACCAAGTAGCCGGTTTGCTTGGTGCATAATTGCGAGTAAATTTGGGGCAATTTATAATAAAGGAGATATGACAAACAAATCAATAGGATAATTGGTAATATAAAATAAATAAATTTGCAAATAATTGGGAGGTTTTCCTTAATTTTCGCCCATTTACTATCGGATGATTCTTGTGTCGTCATTTCATTCCTTGATGGGCACTAAATAATTATTTATTAATTAAAAACTAGCGATCTTTTTTTCATAATTTTGATTTACTCTCTCCACGGCTCTTTCAGCAGGTGCTAAACGCCTACGTTCCAACTGAGGGCGAATTTCTTCCAAGCATTGCTTAATGACCATCTGGCCAGAGAGCGGTTCTAAATATTTCCCCTCTATTTTTACTATTATGCTATGGGCCAAGCATGCAACCCTGAGCTTTGCGAGCGGATGGGTAATGCCGTTTATTTCGATTTTATCAACCGTCCCTCTAATTTTCTGAAGGCTCATCCCGTTGTCTCTGAGTGTTTTAACCACTAGTATACAGATAATATCTTGGAGTGTATATCGGCGTCTTTGCCTAAATTTGCGTCCAGGGAAAGCTCCTGGCTTTATCAATCCCTGTTCGTCCCACCAGCGAAGTTTTCTCGCAGAAACCCTCGTCAATTTTTGAACATCATAGGTAGTGAACCATTTGGATTTATAAGTAAATTTAGACATTTTTGCCAATAAAAATTAACATAAACTAGTTATTTATGTAGTTAATGATATGCATATGAATATATATTTGTCAACAAAAAACATAGGTTAAATTAGAAATATCTATGGATAAAATCGCAATGACAACTTCAGCCTACGGGATTTTATGGGGTCGCTTTGAGGGAATGCTTAGTTTTTTAGATTCATAAATCAAATCAGCATTACAATATGCCCGTTTCAAAATGAAATAAGCCTTATCCCCGCAGTTTCCCGCCTTTCCGGGGTTTTTCCCTGGCGCCTCTTTTCCATTTTGAAACACCGCCCTCCGCCCCTTTAGGCTATCTCACTGTTTTTACACCACAATCCTTGTTGGCCCGGTTGGTGCATTGCCGTCAAGGGAGATGAACAAGCGGGTGCTCTTAGCTATCGATCTGGACCGGCCGGATTCCCGGGCCGCCTCTTATGCGGTGCAGTTGGCGGCGCGCCTGAAATTATCCCTGGTGCTCATGGCGGTGTTCCCGCCCCGGGCCGGCGACCCCGCTGACCCTGGCGACATCTCCCTGGGGGGCCTGGCGGAAGAGCAGGGTCTGTGGTTGGGAAAGGTCCGGGAGCGTTGCCAGCAGGAAGGGGTGAGCCTGGAGATCTTCCTGGCGGCCGGCGCCTTCTGTGATGAAGTCCTGGCCTTCGCCCGGGCCCAGAGCGCCCTGCAGTTCATCGTCATGGGCTGGCCGGAGGATGCCCGCCGGGAAAAGTACCCCGGGTGCGCCGCGGCCTTAAAAAGCCTGCACCAGCACATCGGAGCGGAAATTCTCCTGGTGCGCGGCCAGGGAAAAGTGACCCGATTGACCGACCTTTGAGGCAGGTTTCAGGTTTTAGGTTTTAGGTTTCAGGGGTTGGGGGTTGGGTCAGGAAGAGCCATGAATGGCCAAATATATTGAAGGATTAGATAGACCATCGTCATAACGCCACGTGAAGGAGGGGAGAGCGATTCATGTCCTGGAACCTGTATCTACCACTGGCTGGTAACAGCATTAACATCTTGCTTCTTTTTGGCCTGGGGGGCGCCGTGGGCTTTCTCTCCGGGCTGTTCGGCGTGGGGGGCGGCTTTCTCATGACCCCGCTCTTGATCATGGTAGGGATCCCGTCCACGGTGGCCGCGGCCTCGGACTCCAACCAGATTGTCGCGGCCTCCACCTCCGCCTCCTATGCCCACTACCGCCTGGGGAACGTGGACTTCAAGATGGGGCTCTTCCTCATCATCGGCGGGGTGCTCGGGGGTACCGTGGGGGTGCAATTCATCAAGCTGCTCCGGGCCATGGGCAACGCCGACTTCGTCATCAAGATCACCTACGTCGTCATGCTGGCCGTCATCGGCTTCTACATGTTTGCGGAGAGTCTCCAGAGCATGCGGAAAAAGCCGGTGGAAAGCAAGCGGGTGGAAGCGCCCGCCAAGGTCTCCCTGTACAACCGCATAATCCAGGCCCTCCCCTACCAGATGAAATTCGAGAAATCGGGGGTTATCCTCTCCCCCCTGCTCCCCCTCATCCTGGGGGTGTTCGTGGGGATCCTGGCGGCCATCATGGGCGTGGGCGGTGGCTTCATCATGGTCCCGGTGATGGTTTATATGCTGCGCATGCCCATGCACGTGGTGGTGGGCACCAGCCTGGTGCAAATCCTGTTTACCTGCATCAACGTCACCATCATGCAGTCCATCTCCAATCACACGGTGGACCTGATCCTGGCCATCATCCTGCTTCTGGGCTCTACCCTCGGGGCCCAATTCGGGGTGCGCCTGAGCCGGCGGCTCAAGGCCGATCAGCTCAAGATTCTCCTGGCCGCCATTGTCTTGCTGGTGATGGTGCAGATGCTGGTGAGCCTGGTGCTGCCGCCCCATCTCCTGCTGGCGCACCAAGGCGGGCACTGAGATGAAGCGCCTCATAAATTTGTTTCACCAAGCGGCGTGGTTGGGGTTACTGGTGCTGCTGGCCGGGGCGCTGCCGTCCCAGGCCGCGGGTCTGGCGGTGTCTCCCGCTACCGTGCCCATCGGCGCCTTCTTCAACGGACAAACCGTGACGGTCTCGGGAACCATCCCGGCGGGGACTCAGGCGGTCCTGGAGGTGGTGGGCTCAAGCGCCGAGGAACACCTCATGCGCAAGGGCCGCCGGGCGGGCCTGTGGATGAACGTGGGCGAAATCAAGGTCCACGACGCCCCCTCCCTTTACCTGGTCATGAGCACCGCCAAGGAATTGCTCACGGCCGCGCCGGCGGAGGCCACCTGGGGCTATCGAGCCTTGGAGAAGCGCATTACCTTCACCGGCAAAATCGAGCCGGCGGAGCGGGAGGAGTTTATGGGTCAATTTCTCCGGCTCAAGGAAAGCGAACATATTTACGCCGCCTGGCCCGGGGCCCTCAAAGTAGAGGCCGCTTCCGGCGGAGCAAGCCCGGTGACCGCCAGTTTTCCCCTGCCTACCAACACCAGGCCCGGCGCCTATAAGGTCTGCCTCTCGGCGATCCAGGATGGCCGGGTGGTGAGCCACACCTGCACCGACCTCAAGGTCGAGATGGTGGGCTTTCCGGCCTTGCTGACCTCGCTGGCCTACCAGCACGGGGTCGCCTACGGGGTGCTGGCGGTGGTCATCGCCATCGTCACCGGCTTCGCCATGGGCTTCCTTTTTAAGGGCGGGGGCGGCCATTGAGGACGCGCCCGGCATCATTTTAGGGTTAAGCCAAGGTTGCCTGGGCCGCTTTCCGTGTATATCTTGTGGACGGGCTTCCCTACTCCCAACCCCCTCCCACCAGGAGAGAGGGCGGTGGCCTAAGGACACCAAAGATTTATCCCGCCAGCGGTTGCGGCCGGATAAGGAATAAAACCCCATGTGGCAAGTTCTCCAAAATCTCTGGAACCGGATAAGCCGGCCCAAGCCCGACCTGCTGGCCTTTCCGGAGATTTTTGAACATTTCCAGGCGCTGCTGGCCGACGACCAGCGGGTCATGGAACTCATTGCTGACCTGGGA
>PEWM01000036.1:1925-3379 GCA_002779455.1 Deltaproteobacteria bacterium CG07_land_8_20_14_0_80_60_11 | reverse complement strand
CGGCGGGGAATATATCTTTGACCGCAAGTACCTGATAGACACCACCGAAGAAATCCAGACGCTGCTGCTGCGCATGGTGAAAGGCGTAAATCTCATCACCGCCAACCGTTACCCGGACCTGTACCAGGCCATCGACCGCATCTTCATCCCCCTGGGGGCCGAACTCCGGGGGCGGCTGATCCTGTCCGAGGAGATGCCCCTGGTGATCCCGCTGGCCGAAGCCCCCCAGGACCGCCCCGAACTCATCGGGGGCAAAGCCAGCCACCTGGCGGTGGCCATCCAGAACCTCAACCTGCCGGTGCCGGGCGGCTTTATCATCACCACCCGGTCTTACCGGCTCTTCCTGGAGCACAACCACCTGGAGGAACGGATCCACGCCCTGCTGGAGAGTTGGGTCGCGGGCGAGCACGACGAACGCCAGGTCTCCCGCCAGATCCAATACAGCATCCTGGCGGGGGTGGTGCCCCGCGAAGTGGCTGGGGACATAAGACGGCAGGCCGAGAAAAGCGGCGGGGATTGGGCCGTCCGCAGCAGCGCCTACGGCGAAGACGGGGAACTGTCCTTTGCCGGCCTGCACGAGAGCCTGCTGCACGTTCCGGCCCGGGGCGTCATCAAGGCCTATAAACAGGTCCTGGCCAGTCTCTATTCTCCCGAGGCCCTGGTCTACCGGCAGAAGATGGGGATGCTGGGGGAAGAGGCGGCCATGGCGGTGCTGTGCCAGGAGATGATCCCCAGCCGGGCCAGCGGGGTGGTGCACACCCTGGACGTGAGCGGCCGGGAGAGCGACTGCCTGGTCATGTTTGCCTCCTGGGGCCTGGGGCGCACCGTGGTGGAGGGTACGGGCCCGGCGGACCGCTACGTGGTGGAGCGGGATTTCCCCCACCGGATCAGGTCCCAGGAAATCGCCCGCAAAGAAAAACTGGTTCGGGCCATGGCCGGCGGGGGTGAGGAGGAAGTGCCGGTCCCCGGCGAGGACCAGAGCCGGGAAACCCTCTCCGAGGCCACCGTTGAAGCCTTGGGGCGCTGGGCCCTGATCCTGGAGCGCTACTTCAAGCGCCCCCAGGAGATCGAATGCGCCATCGACCAGGCCGGGAACGGTTGGGTCCTGCAAGCCCGGTCCTTGCAGCTCCCGAAACCCACGGCGCCCTTAAGACAGGATATTTGCGAGACCTGCGCCCTCTACCCCATCCTGATCCAGGACGTCGGCGTGGTGGCCCATGCCGGGGTGGGCGCCGGCGTCGTGGCCCACGTCAGCGCCGATGCTGACATGGACCGGTTTCCCGAGGAAGCCGTCCTGGTGACCAAGTATACGGCCCCGTGGCTGGCCCGCATTGTACCCAAGGCGGCGGCCATCGTGGCGGAGCGGGGTTCCGCCGCCGGCCATCTGGCCACCATCGCCCGGGAATTCCGGGTGCCCACCCTGGTGGGGGTGGAGCGCGCCATGGAGATCCTGG
>PEWM01000036.1:0-1854 GCA_002779455.1 Deltaproteobacteria bacterium CG07_land_8_20_14_0_80_60_11 | reverse complement strand
CAGTATGAACTGGTCCAGTCCATGGCCTTTGAGGACGCCCCGGAATTCCGGCTGCTCCGGCGGATTTTGGCCCGCATCGCCCCGCTCCATTTGCTCGATCCCCAGGACCAGAATTTTACCCCCGGGGGCTGCCAATCCGTCCACGACGTCATCCGGTTCATCCACGAAAAGGCCGTGGAAGAATTGATGGACCTGCCCCGGTTTGTCAAGCGGTTCAAGGGGGTCAAGATTTTCACCCTGGTCTCCGACATCCCCCTGGGCCTGAAGATTTTGGACCTGGGCGGGGGGATCGCCCCCGAGGCCCAGGGGACCAGACTCCTGCCGGAGCACATCCGCTCCTGGCCCATGAAGGCCCTGTGGGAGGGCCTGTCCAGCCCCGGGGTCTGGAGCACCGAACCCGTGCCGGTGGATTTCCAGGGGATGATGTCCAGCCTGAGCAAGACCGTAGCCGTTACCCCCGGCGCCACTACCGTGTCGGGCTTCAACCTGGCGGTGATCAGCGAAAACTACCTGAATCTCCACCTGCGGTTAGGCTACCACTTTAACCTGGTGGATGCCCGCATGGAGACCGAGGCCCCCCGCAACCACATCTATTTCCGTTTTGTGGGCGGGGTTACCGACCTCACCCGCCGCTCCCGGCGGGCCCAACTGCTGGAAAAGATTCTGTCCCAATTCCACTTTAAGGTGGACACCAAGGGCGATCTGGTGGTGGCCAAGGTGCTCCATCTGCCCCGGGAAGATATGGAGCAGCGTCTCCAGCTCCTGGGCCGGTTGATCGGGTTCACCCGCCAGTTGGACATTCAGCTGCGCCGCGATGACGACGTCCCGGATTTTGTGGAGGCATTTTTTCACCAAAACTCCCCGCTAGGGGAGAAGCCCCCGGAAGGAGGAAGTTATGACGGAAAATAAGCTCCGAGTACTGGTTCTGGACGATGAACCCATTGTCTGCAAACGCCTGAAGCCGGCTTTGGAAAAGTTGGGATTCGCCGTGGACACCTTCACCCAAAGCGTCGAGGCCATGCATCAGGTTCAACAATCCGCCTACGACATCGTCATCACGGATCTCAAGATGAAAGAGGTCGACGGTATGCGCTTTCTGGAGGAAGTCAAAAAACGGCGGCCGCAAACCGAGGTGATTGTGATCACGGGTTTCGCCACCATGGAAACCGCCAAGCAGTCGTTCCAGAAGGGCGTCTTCGATTTTATCGCCAAGCCCTTCAAATTGAGCGAGATTCAGGACGTGGTGACCCGGGCGGCCGCCAAGATTCGCGGGGCGGGGGCCTGAGGGGGGCCGGCCCCGGCCCGCCCGCGCCTTTGGGCCACATCTCACACCGATTAAGGGGGAAGTCTCTATGCTGAAAACCCTGGTAGCCATCGAAGTGGACCTGGCCTCCAGCTTTGCCCTCCGCTATGCCTGTGACCTGGGCAACCTCATTCCCATGGAGCTATACCCGGTCTATGTCAAGGCGCCGCCGCCGGAAGTGCCGGCTACAGGCACGGGTTGGGTCCGGCATACCTGGGAACGGGAGATCGTCGAGATGGGCAAGGAGGAGATCCAGGAAATGCTGGCCTCCGAGCAGGAATCCTGCCCCAGGCTGCAACAACCCCGGGTGATCTACGGCGATCGCGATTACGAACTGGCCAAGATCGAGAGCCAGGAGAGCTTCGATTTGTACGTCGAAGGGGCGCCCTATCCCTTTAACCCGGCGAACATCCAGCGGCGCCTGCACTCCAAGTTCTACCAGAAGCTCGCCTGCCCGCTTATTTGGCTGCGGGTGTTGCGGAAGGTCCACCAGGCCCTGGTGGTCTGCCCGGACCTGGCCGGCGCCCGGGCGGTGCTGCCGGCCATGCGTA
>PEWM01000273.1:2534-4570 GCA_002779455.1 Deltaproteobacteria bacterium CG07_land_8_20_14_0_80_60_11 | reverse complement strand
ACGGCCCCACGGCCCCTGCTACGATACCCAGGTGGACCTGGAGAAGGTGGAACAAGCCCTGACCACCTTCCTGGTGCCGGCGGCGGTGGCGGCCGCCAAGGCCCCCCGGACCCAGCCGGCCTGATTTAACCGCGTCCGTAGCGTCTCACGCACCATCTTTATTCCTTAAAAACAAGCCAAGGCAGGGCCACGGTGGCCCTGCCTTGGCTTATCCGGGAAGAGATGAGGCGGGATTATCCTTGGCGGACGATGGCCCGCCGCTGACGGTAGAACGCCAGCTGTGGCTTTCCGTCCCCGCCTCGCGGCGGGTTTGGCTTTGTCTCAGAGTGTTTAGGATAATACCCTTATTTTCACGATAGTCAATCTTTTTTTTAATTAATATAATTTTTTATTTTAATTAGCTTTAATTTATCTGACCAGGGAGAGCAACCCCCAGACCCCGGCGCGGCTGGCCAGGAGACCCGCCAGGGTAAGGGCGGCCATCGCCAGCGAGGCGCCGTACAAGAGGCGGATGGCCTGGCGGTAGCGCTCCTGGTCCAGGGGTTGGCGGGCCTCGCCGATAAAGGGTTTATCCACCAGGCGGCCGAAGTAGGTGCTGGGACCCCCCAGGCGCACCCCCAGGGCCCCGGCCATGGCGGCTTCGGGACAGCCGGCGTTGGGGCTGGCGGCTTTCCGCCGGTCCCGCCGGAGGGTTTGCCAGGCCCCCCGCCAATTTAGGCCGAGCGCCGCGGCCGTGGAAATCATGAGGAGGGCCGTGAGGCGGGCCGGGATGAAGTTGAGGACGTCGTCGGCCCGGGCCGTCACCTTGCCGAACTGGGCATACCAGTAGTTTTTATAGCCCACCATGCTGTCCATGGTGTTGGCGGCCTTGTAAAAGAACAGCCCCGGCAGGCCCAGCATGAGGGTAAAGAACATGGGGGCCACCACCCCGTCGGCCAGGTTCTCGGCTATGGTCTCAATCACGGCCCGCCGCATATCTTCCAGGGATAAGTGCGAGGTTTCCCGGCCTACGATCATGGAAAGGCTTGCCCGGGCCCCGTCCAGGTCGCCCTTGACCAGGGCCGCCTCCACCCTGAGGCTCTCCTGGTGCAGGCTGCGGGTGGCCAGGCCGGTATATAGGAAGTACGTGAGGACCGCCATCCCGCCCCAGGGCGGCAGCAACGCCGCCACCCCCAGCACCCCGAGAATGAGGACGCCGGTGGTGCCCATGACCGCCAGCCAGAACAGCGCCCCGGCCCCCACCCGGGCCCGGTAGAGCACCGACTCCCAGTACTGGATGATGCTGCCCAAAAGCCGCACCGGATGAGGCCAGCCGGGGGGATCCCCCAGCAGGAGATCCAGCAGATAGGCCAGCAGAAAAGGCAGGGCCAGGCCCATGATTCACTCCGGGTTCAGTTTAGTAGTACAGGCCTCTGGCCTGTGGAAACCGTATTGGCTTTGCAGAGATTTTCATCTCAGGCACTGCTCCAGGGCCTGAAGCAGCCGCTCATTCTCCTTACGGCCCCGCACCGCCAGGCGGAAGAAACGCTCATCCAGCCCCCTAAAATTGCTGGCGTCCCGGATCACGATGCGATGGGCCAGCATCTGCTCCCGCAAGGTGGCCGCGGTTATCCCCGGCCGGGGGAGTTTCACCAGGAGATAATTCACCGCGCTGGGAAACAAGGTGAGCCCCGGCAGCGCCGCCAGCCGGTGCAAGAGGAATTCCCGCTCACGTTTGATCAGGGTCCGGGTCTGGCTGATGTACTCAAGATCGGCCAGGCAGGCCCGCCCCATAGCCTGGGCCATGGTGTTCACCGACCAGGGCTCCTGCTCCCCGGACAGGTGCGCCACGAGTTCCGCGGCCCCTAACAAAAAACCCAGGCGCATCCCGGGGATCCCGAAAAATTTGGTGAAAGAGCGCAGGATCATCAGGCGGGGAAACCGGCCCAGGTGGATCTTTAAGGAGGCCTCCTCCACAAAATCCACAAACGCCTCATCCAGGAGGAGATAGGCTCCCGCCGCCTCAACGCCAGCCGCCACCCTGAGGAACAAGTCCG
>PEWM01000273.1:0-2497 GCA_002779455.1 Deltaproteobacteria bacterium CG07_land_8_20_14_0_80_60_11 | reverse complement strand
CAGAAAGACCAGGTCCCCCGCCTGCAATTCGGGGACCTCCTGCAGCGAAAAATTGGTGGACTCGCCGGTAGGATGGAAAACCACCGGCGCCCGGGCCAGGTTCAGGGCATATTCGTATTCGCTGAAGGCCGGGGTGACGATGAGCCCCCGGCGGGGTCGGAGGGCCCTGGCCACCAGGTAGATCAGCTCCGTGGAGCCGTTGCCCACCAGGATTTCTTCAGGGGTGAGGTGGTGATAGGCCGCCAGGGCGGCGCGCAGATTCAGGCTGCGGCGGTCCGGGTAGTGGACGATCTCTTTAAGAGCCTCCTGCACCGCGCCGGTAAGCCCCGGGGGAAATCCCAGGGGGTTGATGTTGGCGGAGAAATCCAGGAGGTCGCCAATATTGACCCCCAGGGTGCGGGCCAGGAGATAGACGTCGCCCCCGTGTAGGGAGGGCTTTTCAGGCAAATTAGTCATTTTTCACGTTTGGATCATCGCCTTGATCTGCCCCATATCCAGATGACGCCGCAAAAGTTCGGCCAGGCGATCCAGTTGGGCTTCTTGAAAGTTTTCATAAGACGTCGCCGGTGCGGTGGTGTCCATGCCCGGACGGGTTTGTCGTAATTCTTGCAAAAAAACCCGGCGAAAGCCGTCATTATCAAACAGGCCGTGGAGGTAGGCGCCCCAGACGCGGCGGTTCGGGGAAACCCAGCCATCGGCCACCTTCAGGGGTTGGCCGTTCCGGCTGATAATCTCGAAGGCCGGCTGCCCCTCCCCATGGGTTTCGGTGACCCCCATATGAATCTCGTAGGCCGACAACACCCCGCAATCCCTCCGGCCCGGCGCCCGGGCCTGCACCTGGGTGGTGGTCTTGGCCCCGGCCAGGGTAGTCACCACCGGCAGGAGCCCCAGGCCCGCCTCCGCCCGGGGGTCGCCTTCCACCCCCAGGGGGTCCCGGACCTCCTGTCCCAGCATTTGGTAGCCCCCGCAGATTCCCGCCAGGCGGCCGCCGCTCTCGGCGTAGGCCTGAATCCGCCGGAACAGGCCGGTCTCCTTCAGATAGAGGAGGTCGCTGATAGTGTTCTTGGTCCCCGGCAGGATCAACAGGTCCAGGCCGGAAAGCTCATCCCGATGGTCCACATACCGGAGATCGACCCCGGGCTCCTGCTCCAGAGGATCAAAGTCGGTGTAGTTGGAGATGTGAGGGAGCCGCACCACGCCGATCCTGAGGCCGCCATCTTCTTCCCACGTCCCCGCCAAGCGCTTACGGGACAGGGCGACGCTGTCCTCTTCGGGCAGGGCCAGATCGCCCACGTAGGGCACCACCCCCAGGACCGGCCGTTTGGTGCGGCGCTCGATGATCGTCACGCCCTCCTCGAACAGGGCCGCATCCCCCCGGAACTTGTTGATGATGAACCCCCGGAGCATCCGGCGCTCAGAGGGCGTCAGGAGGTGAAAGGCGCCGATGGTGGCCGCGAACACCCCGCCCCGGTCGATGTCGGCCACCAGCAGCACTGCGGCCCCGGCCTTCCTGGCCATGTTGAAGTTCACCAGGTCGTTTTTCTTTAAATTCAGCTCCACCGCGCTGCCGGCCCCCTCCAGAACGATGAGGTCATAGGACCGGCTCAGGCGGCGGTAGCTCGCCATCACCTGCCGCATCAGCCGGGGCTTGAGCCGGTAGTAATCCCGGGCCGAAAAATTGCCGTACACCCGGCCCTGGACAATCACCTGGGAACCCACCTCGCTGCTGGGCTTGAGCAGGACGGGGTTCATGTCCACATGGGGAATCAGGCCCGCGGCCTGGGCCTGAACCACCTGGGCCCGGCCCATCTCCCCGCCCTCCGGGGTGATGAAACTGTTCAGGGCCATGTTCTGGGCCTTGAAGGGCGCCACCCGGATGCCCTCCTGGCGGAAGATGCGGCACAGCCCGGCCACCATGATGCTCTTGCCCACATCCGAGCCCGAACCTAATATCATTAAAGGACGGTATTTCATGATTTTATAGCTGTCAGCTGTCAGCAGTCAGCTATCAGCTTTTTTTCCCCTGACCCCTGACCCCTGGTCCCTGGTCCCTAACCCCTGCTTTTGTCCTGACACCGGACCACTGTACTTATTCTGGTAGCCCCGGGGGGTGATCATATAATCTCCGTAGGTGTAGGTCTGGGAATTGCCCACCACCACGATGGTCTGCATATCCACCGGGTTTTGCGTCAGGTCATGAAGAGTCGTGACCGTGATGGCCTGGCCCTGGCGCATGGCCCGGGAGACGATGCCCACCGGGGTTTCTGGGGTTTTAAAGCGCAGCAGCAGGTCCCGCACCGCGCCCAACTGCCAGTCCCGTTTCTTGCTCTTGGGGTTATAGAGCACGATGACGAAATCCCCCTGGGCCGCCAGTTCCAGGCGCTTGATAATCGTCTCCCAGGGGGTGAGGAGGTCGCTTAAAGAGATGACGACAAAATCGTGCATCAGGGGGGCCCCCAAGAGCGCCGCCCCCGCGGCCAGGGCCGGGACGCCGGGG
>PEWM01000196.1 GCA_002779455.1 Deltaproteobacteria bacterium CG07_land_8_20_14_0_80_60_11 | reverse complement strand
AATAATTAATTTTTCAGACTGTGGTAAACTTGGGCTAGACGCCTTAAGTGAACCGTATTGCCCCTAACCCCTAACCCCTAACTGCTAACTGCTAACTGCTAAAAGCTAATCCTCCCTCCTTCCCGCTTGTAGCGCCGGGATTCGTAGAGGTCCAGGATGCCCCGGACCAGGCCCCGGGGCAGGAAGATCATCACCACCATGAGGATAGCCCCGAAGATGACCACCTCGAAATCGTGAAAGACCGTGAGTGCTTCGGGGAGCACGGTGAGCGCCCCGGCCCCCAGGAGCGATCCCCAGATGCTGGCCATGCCGCCCAGGACCACCATGGTCACCAGCTTGATGGAAAACATGAAGCCGAAGGACGACGGTGCGATGAAATTGAGGCTGTGGGCAAAGAGGGACCCGGCCAGGGAGGCGTAGAGGGCGCTCCAGACGAAGATCTTGAGCTTCAGGCGGGAGGTGTCCACCCCCAGGGACTCAGCTGCGGCCTCGCCGTCGTGCAAGGCCCGGATGGCCCGGCCGGTGCGGGAGTTCACCAGGTTGGCGCTCAGGGCCAGAATTATCCCCAAAATAATCCAGATCAGGAGGTAAAGGCGCCGGGGGGTGTTGAAGGCGAAGCCGGCCAGGGACAGGGAGGGGATGCCGCTGAGGCCCGAAGGCCCCCCGGTGAGCCCATTGGCCTCGTTCAAGATGATGTACACGATGATGCCGAACCCGAGGGTGGCCATGGCCAGGTAATAGCCCCGGAGCTTAAGGGCCGGGATGCCGATTAAAAACGCCGCGGCCCCGGAGACCGCCAGCCCGGCCATCAGGGCCAGCCAGGGATCAACGCCGCAGGTGGCGGTGAGGATGCCGGAGGTGTAGGCCCCCAGGCCGAAGAAGGCGGCGTGCCCTAAAGAGATCTGCCCGGCGTAGCCCAGGAGCAGGTTGAGCCCCACCACCAAGAGGGTGTGGATGCCGATGAAATTGAGGAGGGTGTAGTAGTAGTCCTGGTCCATGAAGAGGGCGATGGATCCCACCACCACGGCGAAGAGGAGCCAGCGGTTGAAAAACCGGGGCGGGGTCATTTCCGCCCCCCCACCAGACCCTGGGGGCGCAGGAACAGGACCAGGAGGAGCAGGAGAAAGGCCACCGCATCCCGGTAGCCGGAGGAGATGAAGCCGGTGGCCAGGGCCTCGGCCACGCCCAGGACCAGGCCCCCCAGGACCCCGCCCGCCAGGCTCCCGAGACCGCCGATAATGGCGGCGGAAAACCCCTTGAGGCCCAGCATGGTGCCCATGTCATAGACCCCGAGGGTGAGGGGGGCGATGAGAATGCCGGCCCCGGCGCCCAGGGCGGCGCTGACCCCGAAGGAGAGCTGGACCATGCGGCCGGCGGCGATGCCCACCAGACGGGCGGCCCGGATGTTGTAGGCGCAGGCCCGCATGGCCTTACCCACGAGGGTGAGGCGAAAGAAGGCCTCCAGGGCCGCGACCGAAATCGCGGTGATCCCCAGCACCCAGAGGTTTTGGGGCAGGATGGTGGCGGGACCCAGGTGGATGGGGACATTGCCGGAAAACGGCGGCAGGGTGTAGGCCTCCTTGCCCCACAGGAGCATGGCCACGCCTTTGATCAGGACGGCGCCGCCCACGGTGATGATGATCAGGACGATGGGGCTGGGGTCCTTCACCGGGCGCAGGGCCAGGCGCTCAAAGACCAGCCCCACGCAGGTCACCAGGACCACGGCGCCGGCAAAGGCCAGGGGGAGCGAGGGGGCCAGGTGGTAAATGCTGATGGCGCACAAGGCCCCCAGCATCACCATCTCGCCCTGGGCGAAGTTGATGATGGTGGTGGCGTTGTAGATGATGCCGAACCCCAGGGCGATGAGGGCGTAAATCGCGCCGTTGGTCAGGCCGGAAATGAGATACTGCAAGAAAGGGGCAAAAATCTCCAAGGGGAGCGAAGGGCCTCCGTGAGCAGGGGTCAGGGATCAGGGGCCAGGGGTCAGGGGCCAGGAGACGTTGCCATGGTTGGGAAAATTTCAAGATGCTGCTTTCTAACCCCTAACCCCTGACTACTAATCGATCAGCTGGAACCCGCCGTTGTGGATCTTCACCATCACAAACGCCGCCGGAGACAGGCCGTTGTGGTCTTCCGGGCTCATGTTGAAGATGCCGCTGATGCCCACGAAGTTTTTGAGGCCTTCCAGTTCGCCGCGGATTTTCTCCCGATCGCTGCCGGCCTTGGTTAGGGCCTGATTCAGCATCCGGATGGCGTCATAGGCATAGCCCCCGAAGCTGGATTCCGGCGCCTTGAACTTGGCCTGATACTTGTCGGCGTATTCCTTACACACGGCCTTCTGGGGGTCGGTGTCGGGCAGCTGCTGCCAGATCACCAGCTTGCCGGCGGGCATGATGATGCCGTCACCCGCGTCCCCGGCCAGCTCGATGAATTTTTTGGAGGCCGCGCCGTGGCTCTGGATCAGGGGCAGGGTGAGGCCCAGCTGTTTCATATTTTTGGCCACCAGGGCCGGGGCCGGGCCGGTGCCCCAACAGATCACCGCCTGGGCCGGGGCGCCCCGCAGCTTGGTGAGCTGGGGGGTCATGTCCGTGTCTTTTTCGCCAAAGACCTCCTGGGCCACCACCTGGATGTCGTACTTGGAGGCCAGGGTCAGGAGTTGCTCCTTGCCCGCCACCCCGAAGCCGGTGGACACCGTGAGGATGGCCACCTGTTTGAGATTGTGCTTTTGCAAATACTGATAGATGCGGTCCACCGCCATCTGGTCCGTCTGGGCGGTCTTGAAGACCCAGACCCGGTCCTTAGCCGGAGCCGTGATGGCGCTGCCGGCGGCGCAGGAAATCAACGGCAGCTTGGCCTTCTGGGTGATTTCCAGGGCGGCCATGGAGGTGTGGGTGAGACTGGGGCCGATGACGGTCAGGCAATCCTTGTCCTGGGCCAGCTTGGTGGCGTGGAGCCGGGCCTTGGTGACGTCGCCTTCGTCGTCATAAATGACCAGCTTCAAGGGATGCCCATTAATGCCCCCCTGGGCGTTGATCGCCTCGGCCACCATCTCCAGGGAATTCCGTTCGGGCTCCCCGAGATACGAGGCCGGGCCGCTGATGGAAAAGATGGCGCCCACCACGTAGGGCGCGGTCTGCTTGGCGCCGCCGCAGCCAAAAAAGATGAGACCCAGACCTGCCAGGGCCAAAATCAGGCCCGCCACAATCGCCTTGGTTTTCATAAGCTCTCCCTCCTCGGTGAATTATAGTCGATATACTTCCTCGCCCTTATAAATGTGAATGCCTTCCTTCTGGAGCAAGTCGATGGCCTGTTCCAGGTTGTCGAAGCGAAAGATGATGACCGCGTTCTTGCCGCTGTGTTGGACGAAGGCGTACATGTACTCCACGTTGACGCCGGCGGCGGCCAGAAACTGGAGCACCAGCCCCAGCCCGCCGGGGCGGTCCGGCACCTCCACCGCCACCACTTCGGTTTTGCCGACGGTGAAGCCTTTGTCCTTCAGGATCTCCCGGGCTAGATCGTACCGGTCCACGATGAGGCGCAGAATGCCGAAATCAGTGGTGTCGGCCAGGGAGAGGGCCCGGATGTTGATCCCGGCTTCGCCCAGGACCCGGGTGACTTCCGCCAGGCGGCCCGCCTTGTTCTCCAAAAATACCGAGATTTGTTCCACTTTCATGGGGTACCTCTCAGTGGCCAGTGGTCAGTGGCCAGTGGTCAGTGGTCAGTTTCTATTTTTTATTCCTGAGAGAGGCCAGGAGTCCGTTTAGAATTCGTCCTACCTCTGCCGAGAGATTCAAAAGAGCATTTAAATCTTCGTCATCGATATAGCCGAGGTTGCGAGCGATTAAAATCTGTGTTTCAACCTCCGACAAAGAACCTTTGGCATTTCCCAAGAAATATAGAAACTCTTTTCTTGACGATCTTCCCTGCCCTTCGGCGATATTACTAGGGACAGAAACTGCTGCCCGACGAAGTTGGCTGGTCAGCGCAGAGAGCTCTTCTCGTGGAAATTTATGACTTACCTGATAAATTTTTGTAACCAAATCCATGGCCTTCTGCCAGGCCACCAAATCCTGATAGGATCGCACCGGCTTATCCATGTATGCCTCTTTTTCTTTTCTGACCTCTGACCACTGGCCCCTATCACTTCCGCTTATCAATGACCCGCTTGGCCTTGCCTTCGCTCCGGGGGATGGTCTGGGGTTCCACCAGTTTCACCTTGACGGAGACGGTGAAGTAATCCTTGATCTTCCTCTGGATGCTTTGGGCCAGGGCCTGCAACTGCTTGACTTCGTCGGAGAAGGTGGCCTCATCCACTTCCACCTGGACTTCCAGGGTATCCAGTTGCCCCTCCCGGTCGACGATGAGCTGGTAGTGGGGCGCCAGGCCCGGGGTTTCCATGAGCACGGACTCGATCTGGGACGGGAAGACGTTGACGCCCCGGATGATGAGCATGTCGTCACTCCGGCCCTGGAAACGGCTGATGCGGGCAAGAGTGCGGCCGCAGATGCAGGGGGCGTAATCGAGCGAGGTGAGGTCCCGGGTGCGGTAGCGCAGCAGGGGGAAGGCCTCCTTGGTGAGGGTGGTGATCACCAACTCACCGGTCTCC
>PEWM01000073.1:1962-4669 GCA_002779455.1 Deltaproteobacteria bacterium CG07_land_8_20_14_0_80_60_11 | reverse complement strand
CCGCGGTGCGGTTGCCGGCCAACGCCTCCTCCACCGCCTGCCCGTGGACCTGGAGGCCCCGCACCCGGGCCTTGAAGCCCGGGGGATAGATGGCCACCGCCTCCGCCACCTTTACCCGGCCGGAAATGGCGGTGCCGGTGACTACGGTGCCGAACCCCTTGATGGTAAAGACCCGGTCGATAGGGAGGCGAAAAATGCCGGTGACCGGCTTGGGGGGTACGTTCGCCGCCAGGGTCGCCAGGGTGGCCAGCAGATTCTCCTTGCCGAACCCGGTGACCGCCGAAAAGCTGACGATGGGGGCGCCGTCCAGAAAGGTGCCCTTTAGGGCCTCCCGCACTTCCTCTTCCACCAGTTCCAGCCAGTCCGCCTCCACCAGGTCCACCTTGGTGAGGACCACCAGACCCTGCTTGACCCGGAGCAGCTGGCAGATCTCTAAGTGCTCCCGGGTCTGGGGCATGACCCCTTCGTCGGCGGCGATGACCAGGGCCACCAGGTCCATGCCGGTGGCGCCGGCCACCATGTGGCGCACGAAGCGCTCGTGCCCCGGCACGTCCACGATGCCCAGATGTTGGCCCGAGGGCAGCGTCAGGTCGGCGAACCCCAGCTCAATGGTGATCCCCCGGAGTTTCTCCTCCTTGAGGCGATCCGGGTCAACCCCGGTCAGGGCCTTGATCAGCGCGCTCTTGCCGTGATCAATATGCCCGGCGGTGCCTAAAATGATGGGTGCGGTAGTCATAGTTGTCAGTGGCCAGTGGTCAGTGGTCAGTTGTCAGTCTCTTGTAGGGTGCGTCCTACGCACCATTAATTTATATTCTCGTTCCCAAGTTGTACTTGGGAACGCAATTATGGCCCAAGCTGTGCTTGGGCAAATTAATTACTTATAACGCTTCCTGACTAACATATGAATTTCATTAACAAAGCTAAGCTTTGCAATCAATTGGGTTCCCAAGCGCAGCTTGGGGACCAGAAGACAGTTCGAGGCATCTCTACAACCTATTTGGCTTTAACAAGTTCCTCTCGCTCTAACACGCGACGAATTTCATCGAAAACTGCTTTGATATCTCCCTTGGGGAAGCGAATCTGCCCCAGGCCCTCGATGTTGCTGAACTCCTCGCACCCTTCCTCCAATAATATGATAGCTCTTGTGAATCCAAGACGTCCTTGAAAAAGTCCTGCCTCATGAACAACATTCAGTCGCGCATGATGCTTCCCATCAGATTGCTCATCCTCTCCGGTCATGATCAAAAAAGCAATCGCCGCGGCATCAAGCATCTCAGACAGACGTGCTATATTCGTTACGCCAGCGACGGGCACGCGATTGAATTCGTCCCACGGCATGCCCAATCGGTCCTGTACGAAGTCTTTTAGCTCCCTCCAGATATGAGAACGTCCGTGCCCGATAAAGACATTCGTACCTATCTCCCGAGAACGTCTGGATCGCCTCTGTTGTCGCGCGAGGTGTGAACCGGCCTTCTGCGCGAGCTGAGCCAAGCGACCGCAGGCGGCTGGTGCTTGTTTGAGAGCATTGACCTCGGAGAGGACTAATAGGTGTGGCGGCGCCTGAAGACCTTGAGTAATAGCCATGGAGTCTCGCGACATCAACGGTCCGCCCGGCAACAACTGATGTAGTACCTCAGCTTCCGACAGGACGACTGTCTTCTCAACCTGCTCTCTGAGAGACGCGATGAAGGCGTCCTCGCTCTCAGCCAGAGCCGTAGTCAAAATCGACAGTATATCCGGCTTGCTACTCTGGAACGAGCTCTCTGCACTGGACGCCAGGTACCGGGCCGGTTCCAAGTCCGGGTTCCCTGCAATTTCGCGTATCGTCCTCTCGATATCGTCGGGATCGTATTCGACCCACTCACCCTGTGTTGCTACTATTGGCCATGCGTCCTCCATGCCCCATTCTGGACTGAAATGGGCCTGCGGCGGTGGCGGCTTGAGACCTTTGTAATAAATTCGAGCATGATATCCGAGGCGGGAGCCACTCCATGCCTTCCCAACATTGGCAATTGCTTCCTCCAGACGGTCCAACGGTTCTTTTACTTCGGGAGCGACGGCCTTTTGCGACATGTTCGCGAGCCGCTCTGCAATATCGAGCAGTTCTTCGTTATGATTACTTGTATGCATTATGGTAGCCGACTCACGTCCGTCCTCTGATGTCTAACGCTTTAAATAACCAGCGCAAATGTAACGCCAGCGGCCCGTCGGTAACATTCCTATTGCCAAGCTGGAGCTTGGCGTCCAGGTGCGTCCCCAAGCCGGAGCTTGGGAACGAGAGGCAATAAACGCTAAGATGCCTGCGATTCATTTAACACTGACCACTGACCACTGGCAACTGATAACTGCATTTACCCCGGCCATTCGTGGGTGATGGTGTAGTGGTCCCGGGCGAATTGGGGCTGGGGGGTCAGGGTCACCTTTACCTGGTGCTCTTTTGCCAGGCGCTTGAGCAGCCGGGTCCCGTCCTTTTCAATAATCGCCATCACCTGCGGATGCGCCGAAAGGCTCAGGTGGTGGCCGGGGAATTCCCGGGCCTCGGCGGTTAGCTGCCGCAGCAGGTCGCAGGCCAGGATTTGGGGGGTCAAGGCCAGCCCCTTGCCGCCGCAGGCGCCGCAGGGTTCCGTGATGGTCTGGGCCAGGCTGTCCCGGACTCTTTGCCGGGTCATCTCCACCAGTCCCAGGGAGGAAATGGGCAGCACCGTGG
>PEWM01000073.1:0-1626 GCA_002779455.1 Deltaproteobacteria bacterium CG07_land_8_20_14_0_80_60_11 | reverse complement strand
GTCCGGCATAGAGTTCCACCCGGAATTTTTCCAAGGGATTGAGGGATTCCAGATAGCCGGCGATGCGCTCAAAAGCCGCGGGGTCGTCCACCAGGACCCGGTCCACCTCGGGAGAGTAAAGCTCCCGGACCACCCGCCGGGCGGCTTCCAGTTCCTGGTGCAGGAGGCTCGGACAGGGAGCGGTGTCCTTTTTGCGCCGGAGGCGCTGCCAGATCCCCATAAGCAGGTCCCGTTCCCGGGTCAGCTTCTCCAGGCTCTGGCCCTGGCTGGCGGTGCGGGCGATGAGCCCGCCGGCCGCGGGCCGCAATTCTTCCAGGGTGGCCTTGATTCTCTGGCGCTCGGCTTCGTCATTGATGCGCCGGGAGACCCCCAGTTGGGTCAGGGTGGGCAGATACACCAGGTAATGGCCGGCCAGGCTGATGTGGGTGGTCAGGCGGGCGCCTTTGTTGGTGGAGGGTCCCCGCAACACCTGGACCAGCACCTCCTGGCCCTCATGGAGCAGCTCGCTGATGGTGGCGGGGGGGAGCCGCCGCGAGGGCGGCCTCTCGTCCATCTCCCCCTTGAGCCAGACCTGGAAAAATTCATCTTCCTGGGCGGTGACATCTTCGGCAAAGAGGTAGGCGGGCCGCTCCAGCCCCACATCCACAAAGGCGGCGGCCATGCCGGGCAGGAGCCTGGCCACCCGGCCCTTGTAGACGTTGCCCACCGGACCGTTTTGGGCCCGGCCTTCCACGTAAAACTCCGCCAGGCGTCCGTCTTCGAGGAAAGCCACCCGGGTGTCCCATTCGGTTACGCTGATCAGCAGCAAATTGGTCATAGGGTTTATATGGGGAAAAGCTATCAGCTATCAGCTGTCAGCTAAGACCAAGGATTGGCGAAGGTGATCCACATGTAGACACGGCGCAGCCGAGATGGCGGGCAGTGCGCGTCCTGCATTACTGAACAGTTCTTGTGTGGAACAGGTGCCCACGCCTGTTACTGCACAGGCTGGAAAGCCTGTGCCACCAATGCCTTACATGATTTACGGGTGTCCCAAAGGCTCATGCGCGATGCTAAGTGCTCTTTATCTTGACAATCCGCAGTTCCTGCGCCTGGTCGTTGCGCAGGTTAAAAATCGCGGTCAGGGCGTCGGTCACCTTGAAGTTGCCTTTTTCCTGACGCCGGAGGGCGAGTTCCAGGCGGAGCGGGTCCAGGACCGTCAGCCCGGCCACCAGGCCCCGCAGGTCCAGGCGCTGGTCCTCCTTAGGCCGGCGCCGGGTCACCATGAATTCGGCTTGAGCCAGAAAGTGCGCCGCCGCCGCCGCTTCAAACATCGGGTCCCGGCTTTCCACCTGGTAGACCGCGCCTTTCTGCCCGGGCGGCGCCAGGCGCCGGGTCAGGCGGCAGGCCTGGAGGACCTTCAAGCCCGGCGGCAGCACCCGATTCAGGGTGGACATGAGCGTGTTCTCGGGCACGGGCGCCGCCAGTTCCACGTCCATGGTCTCGGCCAGGCTCTCCACCCCCAGGGGCAGGGCGTCATAAAAGGAGACCCGGGGCAGGGGATGAAATCCGGACGAGAACGACAGGGGCAACCCGGAGCGGCGCAGGCTGCGATACAGGGAGACCACCATCTCCAGGTGCCCCAGC